>JBGOUW010000635.1:0-2726 GCA_041477755.1 Binatia bacterium | reverse complement strand
GCTTCTTGGCGCGCCGGCCGATGAATTTGCCGTCGGCGCTCTTGTGCCCCGCAGCTCCGCTGCGCGGTTCAGAGCTTGACGAAGGCGCCGTCGACATTGAGACGCTCGGGGCCATAGACAATGCCGGTGTCGACGACCAACTGGCCGTCGAGGTTCAACTCGATGTGAAACCGATCCAGCGGCCGCGGGGCCGGGCCCGCGAAGTTCGCGCCGTTACTGTGGTACTCGCTCCCGTGGCAGGGGCATTTGAAGATGCGCAGGTCGGGAAACCAGTTGACCGTGCAACCAAGGTGCGCGCAGCGAGCCGACGTCGCGTAGATCCGCTCGCGCTCGCGGACCACGAAGAATCGTTGGCTGGATTTCCAGCGTTCGTCGATCAGCACGACGCCGTATGTGTCGGGGTTGTCCGCGCCGCTGAGGAAGGCCGCCGGCGTCCCGATGCGAAACGTGCTGGGCTCATGAAACACGACGCGAGGGAAGAAGAAGCTCACGGTTTCGATGGTGCCGGTTCCCAGCACGGTCGCGAAGGCGCCCCAACCGGCGACGGTAAGCCCACGCGCGAGCGCCTCGCGCCGCGACAGCTCCACCAGCTGCCCAACGATGAACCCCCGGTCCGCGCCCTGGTTCGCAGCCATGCCGATTTTCCTACCGTTCGGTCGGTAGGGAAGGGATGAGCTTTGTCAGTCTCTCGGCTGACTCCTGACCACCAGCAAACGTTTCTCATCCGTGCGACGAAAAGTACCCAAAGACTCCGATGTGATGGGGTTCTGTGCGCGGTATACATCGTGCGGTGGAGCGTGGCATGCCGCATCCAGGAATGAAGATCGACTTCCACCAAGCTCCCTTTCTCGTGATCTGGGAAACCACCCAGGCTTGTGATTTGGCGTGTCGCCATTGTCGCGCTTCCGCGCAGCCGCAGCGCAACCCGGAGGAGCTGACGACCGAGGAAGGCGAGGCGCTGCTCACCGACACCGCTGCTATGGGCACGCCGGTGTTCATCTTGAGCGGCGGCGATCCAGTGAAGCGACCGGACCTCTGCCGACTCATCGGCTACGGCAAGCACCGCGGACTACGCATGGGGACGATCCCGGCCGCGACGGCAACGTTGACCGAAGCGATCGTTCGTCAACTCAAGGACGCCGGATTGGATCAGATGGCGGTCAGCCTGGACTTCCCGCGGGCGGAATTGCACGACGCGTTCCGCGGAGTGCCGGGCGCCTTCGACAAGACGATGGCGGCGGTCGAATGGGCGCACCGATGTGAGCTCCCGCTGCAGATCAACACGGCGCTGTGCGGTCAGTCGGCGCTGCATTTGGAAGAGATGGCCGCACTCGTCGAGCGGCTTGGCATCGTCTTTTGGGAGATCTTCTTTCTGGTGCCCGTCGGTCGCGGCGAGGCGCTCGGCGGCTTGACGGCGAATCAGTGCGAGGAACTGTTCGAGATCATTTATCGCGTGCAACGCCAATCGCACTTCGTCGTCAAGGTGACCGAGGCGCCGCACTACCGTCGCTACGTGGCGCAGCGCGAGGCGGAGCGCGGCGCTTCGTCTGCACCGGGCGCCGGGTTGGCGGCTTTGCCGCAGCTGCTGCGCCGCTCCGAGGGACCGGGGCATACGATCGGCCTCGCCCCGCGCGGGGTCAACGCGGGCAACGGCTTTGCGTTCGTGTCACACACCGGCGACGTTTTCCCGAGTGGCTTTTTGCCTGTTCGCGCCGGCAACGTGCGTCTCGAACCCCTGCGCGAGATCTACCGGCGCTCCGGGTTGTTCCGCACGCTGCGCAATTGCGATGCCCTGCTCGGCCGCTGCGGACACTGTGAATACCGCGCGATCTGCGGCGGGTCGCGCTCGCGCGCGTACGCGTTGAGCGGAAACTATCTGGCGACCGATCCGTGGTGCGCGTATCAACCGTCACCCGCGCCGGGAATGTGATGCAACCCAGCACCGCGACCCGCCGCGCTGACTTGCGGATGGTGGAAGGCGGAGCGGCTCGCGACGAGCCACTCTCGCCGCCGACTCCGCGGCGGCGGCGCATCGCCTTAGTCGGCAATCCCAACGTCGGCAAGAGCGTGATCTTCGGCGCGCTCACGGGCGCGTACGCAACGGTGAGCAACTATCCTGGGACGACGGTGGAGGTGACCCGAGCGGCCGCGCGTTCTGATGCGACGGTGGAAGTCGTCGACACGCCCGGGGTGAACAGCCTCACGCCGCAGTCGGAAGACGAGCAGGTGACGCGCGACATCTTGCTTTCCGGGGTCGATCTCGTGGTGCAGGTTGCCGACGCCAAGAATCTCGCGCGCGCGCTGATCCTTTCCTCCGAGTTGGCCGATGCCGGCATCCCCTTCGTGATGGCGCTGAACATGATGGACGAGGCGGCGGATCGTGGCCTGCGAATCGATGCCGGCCGACTATCGGCGGAGCTGGGCGTGCCGGTGATTCCAACCGTCGCCATCAGCGGTCTCGGCCTGCGCGACCTTGCCGACGCGGTGCCGCGCGCCGCGGTCAGTCGGTGTCGCATGCACTACTCCGTCGTCGTGGATCGGGCGCTGCTCCGCATCGAGCGGCTGCTCGCTGGGCACTCCGTGTCGCAACGGTGGCTCGCGTTGATGTGTCTGGCAGGTGACGAGACGATGCGGTCATGGATGCTGGAGCACGTCGTCGCCACCGCACGCGCGACCATCGAAGCTACACGGCACGACCTACAGACTGAGATGGGAGCCCATATCGG
>JBGOUW010000467.1:0-4047 GCA_041477755.1 Binatia bacterium | reverse complement strand
GCCGACGGCCAACGGAGCCGTACCGTACGACGTAGAAGATCTGGTCGGTCTAGTGCTGACCACGAGCTGGCGCCAGTTGGGCTGGGCTCCCATTCATGCGGCGGCGGTCGTCGGCAACGGTTGCTGCGCGCTGCTGTGCGCACCGTCGGGCGGCGGCAAGACGACCCTGACCGCGGCGCTGATCCGCAGCGGCTGGCGCGCGCTCGGCGACGACAAGCTGCTGCTGCGCCTGACGGCCGATGGGCAGCCCCACGCAGCCGCCCTCATTCACACGCTCAACCTGCACCCGCACGCGCGCCGCTGGTTTCCCGAAGTCGGTGACCTCAGCACCGTACCCCGCTACTCGGCGGAAACGGAGAAACGCAAGGTTCGCATCGAAACCATTTGGCCCAAGGGCACGGTTCGCAGCGGCCAGCCGACGCACTTCGTGCAGATCGTGCGTGACCCAGCGCGACGCGGCAGCCGCGTCCTACCGCTGAGCGCCCACGAGGTATTGGACGGGCTCTTGCGCCAAACCGTCATCCCGAGCGATCGCCGCATCGCGGCGCAGATTCTCGACATTGTGGTGCCGACCGCGAGGCGACTGCGCGGCGTTCGCTTCGAACTCGGCGAAGATGTGTATCACGAGCCGGAAGCGCTCACCGCGCTCGCCGCGGCGCTGCAATGAGCGAGCGGCCATCGGTCAGCGTCGTGGTCCCGGTGCTCAACGGGGCGGAAACGATCGGGGACATGCTGCGCGCGCTGGTGACGCAGGTGGGTCTGCCCGGCCCGCCCGAGATCGTCATCGTTGACAACGGGTCGAGCGACGCCACGCGCAAGATCGTCGGTCAGTTCGCGGTCACGCTGATCGAGGAGCCCAAGCGCAATCCCGGTGCCGCGCGCAATCGCGGGCTGCACCACGCACGCGGCGATGTCATCGCGCACCTCGATGCCGACACGCTGCCGACGCGGCGCTGGCTCGCCGAGATCGTCGCGCCGTTTGCGAGCCCGGAGGTGCATTTGGTCGCCGGCCGGACGCTCAGCTTTCGTCCCGAAACCGCGGCCGAGCGCTACAGCGCTCGCGCCAACATGTATGACGCCGAGCACACGATCAATCGGCCGATCCTGCCGTTTGCCGCCTCTCTGAACCTGGCGGTGCGCCGCCGCTCGGCGTTGGCGATCGGCGGGTGGGCGGAAGACATGCGGACCGCGGAGGACCTCGACTTCTGTCATCGCTTGCGGCGTGCGTTTCCGGTTCCCGGCATCTATCAAGCCCAAGCCGTGCTGTTTCATCGCAATCGCCAGAGCGATGCGGCGCTGTGGCGGCAGGCGTGGAGCTACGGCGAAGGCGCCGCCGAATTGTACGCGCGCTATCCTGAATCGCTGCGCTGGGGCGCCGCGCAACGGATCAGCGTGACGCGTGGTCTCGCGGCCAAGCTGGCGCTCGCCGGGTGGTCACAAGTCGCGCGCCGACTGGGCATCGGGTCGGCGGCGGATGCTGAATTCGCGGCGTACGGCTGGCGCTGGGGGTGGAACTTCTGGCGGGGGTTCTTCCACTATCGCCGCCACCGAGTGTATCGGCGAGATCCCCGACACACGCCATGACACCGCCGGCCTCCGTGGTGATCCCGGTTTACAATGGCGCGCAGACGCTCAGCGATTGTTTGCGAGCGCTCACCACGCAGAGTCTAGCGCGAGCGGACTACGAGATCATTGTCGTCGACGACGGCTCGCGTGACGCCACGGCGGCGATCGCGCGCAGCTTCGCCGTCCAGGTGTGCCAGCAGGTCAATCGGGGCGCGCCGGCGGCGCGTAACACCGGGTGGCAGGCCGCGCGCGGCGAGTGGATCGCATTCACCGACGCGGATTGTATTCCCTCGCGCGCCTGGCTGCGACTGCTGCTCGATGCGGTGCGGCCGATCGAGGGCGCGCCGCCCGCACTTGGCGCCGCGGGCGCGGTGCTGGGGCATCAATCGACTGCGCCGGCCGCGCGCTTCGTCGATCTCAGCGCCGGCCTCGATACCGAACGGCACTTGCAGCACCCGCGTTTCCCCTTCGCGCCCAGCGGCAACGTGCTGTATCGGCGCGCGGCGCTGGCCGCGGTTGGCGGCTTCGATCCGCGCTACACGGCGTACGATGCATGCGACCTCCACACCCGCCTGTGTCGCGACCAGCCCGGCGCGTTTCACTACGTACCGCATGCGGTCGTAGTGCACCGCCATCGTACTACCTGGTCGGCCTACTGGCGTCAGCAGCTCAGCTACGGCAAAGGCTACGGCCAGTTCTTGTGGCGCTGGCGCGCGCAAGCGCCGTGGTCGCTGCGCCACGAGTTGCACGCGTGGGCGGAGATTCTACGGCTGGGTCTCGCCGCGTGTCGGGGTGGCGAGGATGACCATGCGCTGGTGCGGCGCGGGCGATTCGTGAAGACGCTGGCGCAGCGCCTCGGCTTCGTCAGCGTCTATTGGAACCCCGCGGAGCGCGCGCGATGGTAGCCACACGTCTCGCCCCGAAGTGGATGCCGCTGGGCATCGTGCAGCGACTGCGCAACCTCGCGCAGGAGCCGGGCGACACGACCTTGGCGTTGTACATCGGGGTGTTCTTGTGGCGGCTCCCGCGCCAGATGGATCGCATGCCGTTGCCGCGCCTGCTCGACCGGCTGCGCAGCGGCGCGCGTCCGGACGAGCCTGACGTCAGGCGCGCCGCTCAGCGCATCGCCCGCCTGCGCCAGCCGTGGCTGAATCTGTCGCTGCTGCGCAATCGCAGCACCTGTTACATGCGGGCGTTGACGCTCTATCGATTTCTTCCCGCGCGCGAGCGCACGTTGCGCATTCACTTCGGCGTCGAGCCCGGCATCGATCCGGCCGATCGCCTGCGCGGCCACGCCTGGGTCACAGTGGACGGCGAAATCTTCGAGCCACCGGATCCGCTGATCGCAGGCCGCGTGCGAGAAATCTACTGCCATCCGCCGGAGGCGTAGCGGTGTCCACCCTGGCGCATCAACTCGTGACGCTGCTGTTTGGTAACCACGACGCGATCCATCGCACGGCGACGGAGCTGTCCGCGTCGGACGGCTGGCCGCAGGTCGTGCGCTTGGCGCACGCGTGGCGCGTCACGCCGGAGTTGCGCCAACGGACGATCGCGCACGCCCTGCCGCTCAACGCATCGGCGCAGCGCGCGCTGCGCGAGCAGAGCGCGGCGGCCGCGGCGCACGCCACGTTGATCGCCCATCGTGCGGCGACCGCGCTGGCGCAGCTCGCGCGCGCCGCGGTGCCGGCCGTGGCGTTCAAGGGCATCGGGGCCGTCGCCGGCCTCTATCGCGGCGCCGGGCAACGCATGGTGAGCGACATCGACGTGCTCATCCGCAGTGCCGACATCGAGCCAAGCTGCGACGCAGTGCACGCGATCGGCTTCACGCCCACCGTCGATCGACTGCACGACTATATCGCGTACCTCGATCAGCGTCCCTACGAGGGCGCGTTCTCCGGCAACCATTTTCTCGTGCTGAAGGACGCCGACGGCGTCGAGATCGACCTACACTGGCGCTTGGGCACGCGACCGCCGCCGGCACTTACCGCCGAGGCGGTCATTGCGCGCGCCGAGCCAGCGTCGCTATTCGGCATCGGCATCCACGTCGCCGCACCCCCCGACGCCATCGTCCTCGCCGCGCATCACGTGTTGCGCGATAATTTCAATCCGGCCACCGCAGTGAAGGATCTGAGCGACATCGCCGCGTGGTGGAGCGTCCAGCCGGCGCGCTGGGTCATCGCCGATGTGGTGAATCATGCGCAGCGCAGCGGGCTGGCGGTCCCACTGTTCGCGTTGTGGATCATTCTCGTTTCGTTCAATCCCGACAGCCCGGCGCACGCCGGCGTCGCGTACTTCGCGCGCACGTGCAACCAGCGTGAGCACGCCGACGCGATGCGATTGTGTGAGTTGTTTCATGCCCAGCTCGCCGGCCGCCGGTTGAACCTCGATCTGCTGCGGCTGCTCAGTCCGACGGTGATCGCGCGCTTCCTCACCCGCCGCGTGCGCACGCAAGCCACGGTCGACTACTTCAGCGGCCGCTTG
>JBGOUW010000160.1:0-9611 GCA_041477755.1 Binatia bacterium | reverse complement strand
GCGGTAGTCGGCGGCGTCGCCGGACGCCGCGGGTCGAAGAGGAACAAGCAGGCAGCCGCGGCGGAGACCACCAACACCTACCAGCGCGCCTTCGCCGCCTGCATGGATGGGCGGGGTTATTCGGTGAAGTAAGCCATCTCAATGAGACAAGGATTTCACCACGAAGGGCACGAAGACCACGAAGGATGGGCGTCGGAAGTGCTCTCAGCGACTGGTCGCAACCTCATTGGTGATGGAGTTGGGGTTGGGACTCATCAAACCGTCCTTCGGCGGTTCTCTTCGTGCGCTTCGTGTTCTTCGTGGTGAAGATTTCGTCAATCGGGAGAAGACATGAACCAAGGCATGAAGAGCTGCGCGCTCGCGATCGGTCTTTGCCTTTTCGCCCTCGCTAGCCAACTCGCCGCACAGGGAGGGCCGGCGTCCGCGAAACCCGAGATCCAGACGCAGGAGTCGCAGGCCGCGATGACGCCGGCGATGGCGCTCGATCGGCTGAAGGCGGGCAACATCCGTTTCGTATCCAACGCAACGAAGCGACGCGACTGGTCGGCCAAGGTTGTGGCGACCGCGTCCGGGCAGTTTCCGTACGCGGCGATCCTCGCTTGCATGGATTCCCGCGCGCCGATTGAGATCGTCTTCGATCAGGGTCTCGGCGACGTCTTCGGCGTCCGCGTGGCCGGCAACGTCGTCAACGACGACGAACTCGGGAGCCTCGAATACGCGGTCAAAGTGGGCACCAAGCTCGTCGTCGTGCTCGGACATACCAACTGCGGCGCCGTCAAGGGCGCAATCGACGATGTGAAGCTGGGCAACCTCACCGGCTTGCTCGCTAAAATCCGCCCCGCCGTCGCCGCCGCGAGCTGCAGCAGCTCGAAGGACGATGCCTGCGTCACCAGAGCAGCGGAGCTGAACGTGCGTCAATCAATGAAGGAACTCCGCGAGCGAAGCCCGTACCTCAAGCAGCATCTCGATGACGGGAAGATCGCGCTAGTCGGTGGAATCTACGACGTGGCGACCGGCAAGGTCACGTTCCTGGAGAATTGACCACGACCAGCCGCGAGATCAGGCTGCCGAGTCCGTCAGACCGGACCGGTATGGTCGTGCGAGCAGATCGATCCGATTTGAGCTCGTTAGAGAATGAGATAGAGACGGCGGCTCACGCGGCCCGAGAAGGAGCCCACTATGGAACTGGTTTCAACCAAAGTTCTTGTCCTCAGATTCGCAAGCGCCATGTGGGCGCCAACGCCGTTCCGCGCGTAGCCGTTTCGTGGAAAGGCAACCTTCCCGATAGCACGACGGAAGAGAGAGAAGCACAGGTGTACAAGCCTCGGACAACACGGAGTGCATGGTGGCTTGGTTGGATCGGCCTCACCGCGATCCTACTGGCCACCGGCTGTGCGACGCCGATCGGGGTAAAGCGGATCAGCCCACAAAACGCCAACCGCGCGCTTACAGCAAATGTCCTCACCACCGGAGAGCCCGGTGCGCGAGCGGAAGAGTTCCTCTACCGGCTCAATCTCTCCGAAGAGTACCGCGAGGATCCGGCCAGTACGATTACCAAGCTGCACGCCGGGCTGGGACACGCGGACGAGCAGGACCGCCTGTACGCATTGGCCGAGCTGTCCTTTGATCACGCCCAGCGCAGTGGTGAGCGTTCCTATTATCTCGGCGCAGCCGCGTACGTCTGGGCATTTTTGCTCCCGGATGATCGGGCGCAGCGCCCGAGCAGGTACGATCCTCGGCTGCGGGAGGCGATGGATCTGTACAACCGGAGTGTGGCGTCCGGCTTGGCGAGCGGCAATGGCGACGAGGTGGATCTCAGTGCGCGGACCGTGGCGCTGCCCTATGCCCCCCTGCAGCTGGACGTGGATCGGTCCGGTTTCACGTTCGGTGGCTACCAACTCGTCCAGTTCACGTCGCTGGCGGATTTCCAGGTGCGGGGACTGCGGAACCGGTACCGCCGACGCGGTATCGGCGCGCCGCTCGCCGCGTCGGTGTCGAAGGGTCAGGAACGCGTGGATCGGTGGATCGGGCCGCGCACCAAGGTGCCGGTCACGGCGGTGCTGCGGTTCGATGATCCGCGCAGCGGCATGAGCAACGGTGCACTGCACGGCACCATCCAGTTGTACGATGCCGAGGAAAGCGCAACCGTTCAGATCGGCGACTTCACCGTCCCGCTGGAGTCTGAAACCACAACCACGCTGGCGTATCAGCTCGAAGGGGCACCCATCTGGGACTTCGAGATCGCCGGCTTTCGCAGCGGCGATTTCAGCCTCTTCAAGAGCGAAGACAATCTGTTCATGCTGCACCCGTATCACGCGAGTCGCATTCCGGTGGTCTTCGTGCACGGGACGGCGTCGAGCCCGGCGCGCTGGGCCGAGATGGTCAACGAGTTGATGAACGACCCGGTGCTCGGGCAGCGCTACCAGTTCTGGTTCTTTACCTACAACACCGGCAACCCGGTCGCGTACTCTGCGATGCGCCTGCGGGAGGCGCTGCAACGGGCGGTGAAGGACGTGGATCCGGAGGGCAAGGATCCGGCCCTGCGCCAGATGGTGATCATCGGGCATAGCCAGGGCGGGTTGCTCACCAAGATGACCGTCGTGAATAGCGGCACCCGCTTCTGGGATATCCGCTTTCAGGTGCCGCTCGAGCAGGCGGATGTGTCGGCGGAGACGAAGGACTTGCTGCGACGAAGCATGTTCGTCGAGCCCCTGCCGTTCGTCACCGAGGTGATCTTCATTTGCACACCGCACCGCGGCAGCTACCTGACCGAGAACATTCTTGGCAAACTCGCACGCCGGCTGGTGACCTTTCCGGCGACGTTGACCAAGGCGAGCCTCGAGCTGGTCAAACTCAACCCGACCGGCGCGGCGGAGACGGCGTGGCACTTGCCGACGGCGATCGACAACATGGACTGGTCGAACCCGTTCCTCAAGACACTAGCTGCCCTGCCGATCGCCCCCGGCGTGGAGGCGCATTCCATCGTCGCGGTGCAGGGCGATGGCCCGCCGGAGAAAGGCGACGACGGGGTGGTCAAGTACACCAGCGCCCACATCGACGGCGTCGCGTCCGAACTTATTG
Source organism: Binatia bacterium (assembly GCA_041477755.1). Classification (GTDB taxonomy): domain Bacteria; phylum Desulfobacterota; class Binatia; order HRBIN30; family JACQVA1; genus JACOST01. Next base: position 6,530 of record JBGOUW010000160.1, on the reverse strand, counting down.
TCCGCTCGAGTCACTCGACGCAAGCAGTCCCCGAGACCATCGAGGAAGTCCGGCGCCTGCTGTACGCGCACTTGAATCAGCCGTAGCGTGGATGCGCGTCACGCCACGGCTGACTCCCGAAAGTCGCCGGCCGGTGCTCACTCGCCGCGGATGCGCAACTCGACGCGGCGATTTTGCGCGCGCCCGTCATCCGTGTCGTTGCTCGCCACTGGGTGCGTCTCGCCAAAGCCTTCGACGCGAATCCGATCGGACGCGATCCCGCCCTTCACCAGGTAGTCTCGCACGGCTTGCGCGCGGCGTTCGGAGAGCTTCTGATTGTACTCGTCGGTGCCTTTGCTGTCGGTGTATCCCTCAGAGATCACGGCGACGCCGCCTTCCTTCTTCAAGGTCGCGATCGCTTCGTCGAGCACCGGCTTGCCGTCGGCGCGAATCACCGACTTATCGAAATCGAAGTTCACGCCGCGCAGCACGATCTTCTTCTTCGCCGGCGCCGGGCGAGGTGGAGGTGCTTGCGCCACCACCCGCGGCGCGGGCGGCGGTGCCGATGGTGCCTCAACGTTGTAGGTCACGCTGACGCCGCCGGTCACATATTTCACGTTGTGCGAGCCTATATGCTGATCCAGCCAATTGTAGCGGCCGACCAAGCCGAGCAGGATTTGATCGGTCATGCGAAAATTCAGACCGCCGCCGGTCGAGTAGCCCCACGACGTGCGGCTGATCGGCGTGTGCGCGGTCAGGCCAGTGAACACACCGCCCTGCCACGTCCCGTAGAGCTCGACGTCCTTGAGCGGCAACGCCAAGCGCGGACCGGCGTGCGCGCCCAGCGCCCAGGTTTGGTCGCTCGACGGCACCCCGGCGGGGCGCGAATCGTTGGGCATACCCGCCACCTGCACCTGACCCATCAGCCCGGCGTAGTCGTTCACCATGTACCCAGCAAAGGGGCTGAGCACACCGCCGACACTCGCTCGGTTATTGAAACTGCTTACCGGGGTGGCGAATCCCAAGTCGACACCAGCCACCACGCCGTCACCGGCGAACGCCCGATTGCAAACAGCCGCCAGCACCAAGGCAGCAATCGTGAGCCGCGAAAAGCTGTTCTTCATGCCCGTCCTCCTGCGTCCTGTTTCGTCCGCGTTGCCCCCACGGCAACGCGAGTGCACTCTTACCAGCAGGCTGAGCCGGGGTGCAACACTATTCGCGGCAGTGGAGCGCTGTCGCGCTTTAGCCCCGAAGCGAAAATAAGATGAAGCCGCCGATAGCCGCCGATAGCCGCCGATGTCCGCCGATCAGAGCTTCTGCAAAAACAGGAGAGACCGGTAAATCTCATCGAAACGCGTTTGGTGATCAAGCGATGAGTCGCGTCAAATGCCGCGTCTTCGTTCATCGGCGTACATCGGCGGCTTCCTCCCCTTCTTCGGATTGAGGTTAGCTGCGCATCGGATCGGGCTTGTCGGGATCAACGCCGAGTGATTCGATCGCCGCTTGGACGTCGTTGGGGTTCACTTGCCCGCGCAGCGCGAGTTCGTGCAGGGCGGCGACGCAGATCGACTCGGCGTCGACTTCGAAGAAGCGGCGTAGCGCTTCGCGCGTCTCGCTGCGGCCGAAACCGTCAGTGCCAAGCGCGCGCATGCCCGCGGGCACGAACGGCCCAATTTGATCGGCAACGATCTTCATGTAGTCCGACGCGGCGATCACCGGCCACGGCTCGTTGCCAAGCACCTGCGTGATGTATGGCACGCGCGCCTCGTCCAGCGGATGGAGCATGTTGTGGCGCGCGGCCGCGAGCGCGTCGCGGCGCAACTCGGTGTAGCTCGTCACGCTCCACACCTCGGCCGCCACCGCGCGCTCTGCGAGCAGCGCCTGCGCGCGCAACGCTTCGCGCAAGATCGCCCCGCTGCCGAAAAGATGGACGCGGGGGCCGATGCTCGGATCGGGCGCGGTGCTCACTTTGTAGAGACCGCGAATGATTCCGTCGGCGACACCTTCGGGCATCGGCGGCTGCTCGTACGCCTCGTTCATGACTGTGACGTAGTAGAAGCAGTCCTCGCAGTCGACGTACATACGGCGGATGCCGTCCTCGACGATCACCGCGATCTCGTAGGCGTAGGCTGGATCGTAGGCGCGCACGGTCGGCACGACGCTGAAAAGTAGATGCGAGTGACCGTCTTGGTGCTGCAAGCCCTCGCCCGCCAGCGTGGTGCGGCCTGCGGTCGCGCCGATGAGGAACCCTTTGCCGCGCACGTCGGCGTGCTGCCAGATCAGATCGCCGACCCGCTGGAAGCCGAACATGGAATAGAAAAGAAAGAACGGAATCGTATTGACGCCGTGGGCGCCATAGGCCGTACCCGCGGCGGTGAACGATGCCATCGCACCCGCCTCGGTGATGCCTTCCATCAGCAGTTGTCCGTCGGTCGCCTCGCGATAGTAGGCGACGATGTCCGAATCAACCGGTTCGTAGCGTTGACCTTGCTGTGAGTAGATACCGAACTTGCGGAACAGCGAGTCCATGCCGAACGTGCGCGCTTCGTCGGGGACGATCGGCACGATGAGACGGCCGAGGGTCGGATCGTTCATGAGATGGCGCAGCAGCGTCACCAACACCTGCGTGGTGGCCACCTCGCGTCCCCTGCTGCCGGCGCGGAACTCTTCAAACAATTGCGGCGACACCGGCGCGAGCGGCTGCGAGCGGATCACCCGTCGCGGCACGGCGCCGCCGAGCGCGGTGCGGCGCTCGCGCAGATACTCGATCTCCTCGCTGTCGTCGGGCGGCCGGTAAAAAGGCATCCCCGGCAAATCGCGATCGCTGAGCGGCACGCCGAGACGATCGCGAAATTCGCGCAGCTCCTGATCGCTCAGCTTCTTCGCCTGATGCGAGATGTTGCGCCCCTCGCCGGCCGCGCCCAGCATGTAGCCCTTGATGGTCTTGGCGAGGATCACGGTCGGCGCACCGACGTATTCGACCGCTTGTTGATAGGCGGCGTAGATCTTCTCCGGATCGTGGCCGCCGCGGCGCAAGCGGCGCAGCTTGGCGTCGGTGAGGTTCTCCACCAGCGCCAGCAGTTTCGGATCGGTGCCGAAGAAGTGCTGGCGAATGTACGCTCCCGACTCGACCACGTACTTCTGATACTCACCGTCGACCACCTCGCCCATGCGCTGCACCAATGCGCCGTCGCTATCGCGCGCCAACAGCGGGTCCCAGTCGTCGCCCCAGATCACCTTGATCACGTGCCAGCCGGCACCGCGGAACGCCGCTTCAAGTTCCTGGATGATCTTGCCGTTGCCACGCACGGGACCGTCGAGGCGTTGGAGGTTGCAGTTGATCACCCAGTTCAGATTGTCGAGGTGCTCGCGCGAAGCGAGCGTGATCGCGCCCATGCTCTCGGGCTCGTCCATTTCGCCGTCACCCAGGAACGCCCACACCTGGCTCCGACTGGTGTCGGCAAGGCCGCGCGCGGCGAGATAGCGATTGAAGCGCGCCTGGTAGATCGAGAGGATCGGACTGAGTCCCATCGACACCGTTGGCCACTCCCAGAAGTCCGGCATGAGCCACGGATGCGGATACGACGAGAGCCCGCCGCCGGGGGCCAGCTCGCGGCGGAAGTTGGCGAGCTGTTCCTCCGACAACCGCCCTTCGAGAAACGCGCGCGCGTAGATCCCCGGCGCCGAATGGCCTTGGAAATAGATGAAGTCGCCGCTGTCGCTGTCGGTGTGCGCGCGGAAGAAGTGATGGAAACCGACTTCGAGCAACGTCGCCAGCGACGCGTAGGTTGAGATATGGCCGCCGATGCCGCCGGAGTGTTTGTTCGCTTGCACCACCATCGCCGCGGCGTTCCAGCGCAGCAGGTTTTTGATGCGGCGCTCGATGTCGCGGTCGCCCGGATACAGCGGCTGATCCTCGACCGGGATGGTGTTGATGTACGGCGTATTGGCGGCAAACGGCACGATGACCCCGCGGCGGTAGCCGTGCGTGATCAGGCGGGCGAGCAACGCCCGCGCGCGCTTGGCGCCGTCAGCCTGGATCAGTTCGTCGAGCGACTCAATCCACTTCGACGCGATCTGCGATGCCACCTCGTCGCGTTCCGGCATGATGTCCATGCCGCGAGAATAACACGCCTGTGAGCGGCGCCAAGGCCACCGCCTTGTGGTTGCAGATGAACGGCGCAGCCCGGGCGGACGTGTACACCGACGGCAACCTGCGCTAACGATCCGCGCGATGGCAGGTGATCCCGGTGAATTGTTCGACGCGTGGTTGCGAATGCCGGTGCCATACGAGTGCCCCGATCCGCGCTTCGAGGTCCGCCGCCTCGATCCGCGCGAGTTCGAGGTCGTGTTCGACTTGGTTGACTAAACCTTCGACGTGAAACGCCCACGCGCGGCGATTGACTGGCTTTACCGCCGCAACCCGCACGGGCCGGCACGCTGTGTGGTCGCGATCGATAGAGGCAGCGGGGCAGTCGTCTGCAACAATGCCGCATGGCCTTGGCCGATCGCGCGCGCGGCCGAACCGCTGGCCGGGCTACTCGCCGGCGATTTCGTGGTCAAGCCTGTCTATCAGCGGCAAGGACTGGCGAAATTCGGTTCAGATTTTCACCGCACCCATCCATGGCATCGCAACTCCACGCGGAGCGGGTTCTCAAACCAGAAGTCGGTCGCCTGGCTCCGCAAGCGACAGAGCGCGCACGGATCGGGTGGTATCATCCCGAAAGGCGTGTTGCCGTGCGACGGTTTTGCATTCGCTCGCGCCGGAGCGGCTGGAGTGCTACACATCGTCAGCGCTACGGCGGCCCCGGCGCTGCGTGCGTGGCGAGCGCTCATGCTACCGAACAGCGCGGCGATCGCGATCGAGGAAGTGCGGCGCTTCGATTCGGCGTTCGACGATGTCACGCACCGCAGCATGGCGTGGCCGGGCTTCTGGTGCCCGCACGACGCGGAGTTCCTGAACTGGCGCTACCTCGCTCATCCCACCAACCAGTACGTCGCCTTCGCCGCCATTGAGCGCGGCGAGCTGGCGGGCTACGCCGTCATGCGACTCGCGCCGACCGCGGCGTGGTTGATGGATTTCGTGGCGCCGGTCGCCCCGTCGCCGGCGGCGTATGCGCTTCTGCGTCACGCACTTTCGCTCGCACGCGCGGCCGGATGTGAGCGCGTGGATGTCGTTGCGTCTCCCACATGGCGCCACCGGCCACTGCTCCGGCGGGCCGGCTGCATCCGGCGACCATCAACGATCAGCTGGTTTGCGACCGGCGAGTTCGAGCCCGAGGTGGCGAGACTCGACGATTGGCAATTCGTCTCAGGCGATAGCGATACGTTCTGAAGTATCGGTACTGGTTCCGTGCAGGTCCCGGCAAAGCATCGGAACCGCAAACGCCACGATCGGCTAGAAATACCCCTCCGGCTCTTCCGTCTTGGTCGGTCCGGCGGTGCGGCCTGCGATGTACTTCCCGACGATCATGTCCTTGTAGCCCATGCCGGGGCCGATCATCGGGTACACGTGCGCGTTCTGATCGACCAGCACTTCGAGGAACGCGGGGCCGGCAAAGTTGATGAAGTCTTCCAAGTTCTGGCGCACATCGGCGATCTCGCTGACGCGGCGTGCGAACTGGAAGCCGTCGGCCTCAACCGCTTTGACGAAATCCTTCTTGTGCAGCGTCTTGTCGGTGCCGGAGTAGCGGTTGGCGTAAAACAGATCTTGCCACTGGCGCACCATGCCGTCGCCTAAATTGTTGAGCAGCAGCACCTTGACCGGAATGTCGTAGGTGGTGAGCGTCTCCAATTCGCCGAGATTCATGCGGATGCTGCCATCGCCGTCGACATCGATAACGAGCTTGCCGGGATTGGCGAGTTGCGCACCGATGGCCGCGGGTAAGCCGAACCCCATGGTCCCCATGCTGCCTGAGGTGAGGAAGGTGCGCGGGTGAATGAAGTCGAGGTATTGCGCCGCCCACATCTGATGTTGGCCAACGCCGGTGGTGACGATCGCGTTGCCGCGCGTGATCTGGTTGAGCTGCGACAGCACGTACTCCGACTGAATGCGATCGGTGTCGCGGTTGTAGTTGAGCGGGTGGGCCTGGCGCAGCTGGTTGACGTGCGCCCGCCAGCGGCCAAAATCCTTCTTGAAGTCGGCGCCGAACTGCATCAGTTGCGTCAGCCCGCGCTTGGCATCGGCGACGTGTGCCCAGTCGACGTTCTTGACCTTGCGGATCTCGGAGTCGTCAATGTCGAGGTGAGCGATCTTCGCGTTGGGCGCGAACTCCTTCACCTTGCCGGCGACGCGATCGTCGAACCGCGAGCCGATGGCGAACAGGAAGTCGCAGTCCTCGACGGCGTAGTTGGCGTAGGCGGTACCGTGCATGCCGAGCATGTGGAGCGAGAGATCGCTGGTGGTGTCGGCCGCGCCGATGCCCATCAGCGTGGTGACCACGGGAATGCCGAAACGCGCGGCGAAGGCGCGCAATTCGGCCGCCGCGTTGCTGTTGTTCACCCCGCCGCCGACGTACAACAACGGCCGCTCGGCGGCCGCCAGCATCACG
>JBGOUW010000657.1:0-2637 GCA_041477755.1 Binatia bacterium | reverse complement strand
ATACATCAGCGGCGGGCCTGTTAGCCCGTCAAGGAGACTCGCCATGATCTTGTTGAACCCGAAACGGCACGACCGCGAGTATCCGGATGAGCGCTCGCGCGCGATCATGCGCAAGACCATCGAGTTCTTCGAACGCAAGGGTAAGCGGCAGCTCAAGCACGACGACCGCGAGCGGGTCTGGTACGCCGACTTTCTGGAGTTCGTGAAGCAGGAGAAAATCTTCGCGACGCTGCTGACGCCGGCCGGTTATGGCGATGCCGACGCGCGCTGGGACACGTGGCGCATCTGTGAGTTCAACGAGATCCTCGGCTTTTACGGACTCGCCTACTGGTACACCTGGCAGGTGTCGATCCTCGGTCTCGGACCAATCTGGATGAGCAAGAACGAAGCGCTCAAACGCAAAGCCGCCCAGCTGCTGCGCGATGGGGCGATCTTCGCGTTCGGCCTCTCGGAAAAGGCTCACGGTGCCGATCTGTATTCCTCCGAAATGAAATTGGTGCCGTGCGGCGAGGGTGCCTACACGGCCACCGGTGGCAAGTACTACATCGGCAACGGCAACGCAGCGGCGATGGTCTCCACGTTCGGAAAAATCGCCGGCTCCGATCTCTACGTCTTCTTCGCGGTCGATTCACAGCACCCGAACTACGAGTGCATCCAGAACGTGTGTAACAGCCAGTCGTACGTTTCCGAGTACGCGCTGCACGACTATCCGATCAGCGAAGCCGACATCCTCTCCAAGGGCGACGAGGCGTGGAACGCTTCGCTCAACACGGTCAACATCGGCAAGTTCAACCTTGGCTGGGCCTCGATCGGCATCTGCACCCACGCGTTTTACGAAGCCATCGATCACGCCGCCGCCCGCCGGCTCTACAACATGTCGGTCACCGACTTCCCGCACGTGCGGCAGAACTTCACCGACGCCTATGCCCGCCTGGTCGCCATGAAGCTCGTCGCGCTGCGCGCCGCCGACTACTTGCGTTCGGCGTCATCCCAGGATCGCCGCTACCTGCTCTACAACCCGGTGGTGAAGATGAAGGTGACGACACAGGGTGAGGACGTGATCAATCATCTCTGGGACGTGATCGCCGCCAAGGGGTTCGAGAAGGACACGTACTTCGAGATGGCGGCGCGCGACATCCGCGGCCTGCCCAAGCTCGAAGGCACAGTGCACGTCAATGTCGCCCTCATCCTCAAGTTCATGCCGAACTACTTCCTCAACCCGGCAGAATATCCCGAAGTGCCGAAGCGCAGCGATGCGGCCAACGACAACTTCTTATTCGACCAGGGACCGACGCGGGGATTGGGCAGCGTGCGTTTCCACGACTACAACGCCGCGTTCGATCGCTACGGGTTGCCCAACGTCAAGCTGCTGCGCGAGCAGATCGAGGTCTTCAAAGAATGCCTGACGCAGGCGCCGCCGGATCAGGAGCAGAGCCGCGACATCGATTTTCTGTTCGCGATCGGGGAGATCTTCGCGTTGATCGTCTACGCCCAGTTGGTGCTCGAAAACGCCCGCATCTACGCCATCGACGATGCGCTGGTGGATCAGATGTTCGACGTCTTTGTCCGCGATTGCTCACGCTACGCGCTGCAACTCTACAGCAAGCCGTCAGCCACGCCGGCGCAGATGGCGTATTGCCTGCAGATGATTCGCAAGCCTGCGGTCGACGCGGCCCGCTACCAGCGCGTGTGGACGGAGCACGTGCATGCGCTCAAGGGCGCGTACCGGATGAATGACTGAACCGGTTTGGGCTCCAGTTGCCGGAAGACCAACCGCTCAACATCACGTCCAACATCACCCCCGCGCCGTGAGGCCGCAGATCGCATCGATGATGCGGGGCCACGCGGGGCGGGGCAGGTCGTGCCCCATGCCTTCGATGGTGAGGATCTCGGCGCCGGGAATCGATTCCGCGGTGTCGAGTCCGCCGGCCAAGGGCACCAGGGGATCGTCGACTCCATGGATCACTAGAGTGGGTGCGGTCACTGACTTGAGCCGCTCCTTGCGACTGCCCGATGCCAGGATTGCGACCAATTGACGCGTTGCTCCCGCCGGATTGAAGCAGCGATCGTAGGCGCGCGCCGAGCGCTCGCGGAAGCGCTCTTCCTCGAACGGAAATCCGGGGCTGCCGATCGTGCGGAACACGGCCACAGTGCGCTCGATGTTGCCGGCGCGATCGGCCGGCGGCGGCGTCATGAGCGCCAGCATCGCCTCCGGCTTCGCCGGCGGCAGGTCGGGGTTGCCGGTGGTCGACATGATCGAGGTGAGCGTGCGGACATGTTTGGGATGCTCAATGGCGACGGTCTGCGCGATCATTCCACCCATCGAAGCCCCAACGACATGCGCCGACTCGATTTGCAATGCGTCGAGTAAGCCGGCCGCGTCCGCCGCCATGTCCGACAACGTGTACGGCGCGTCGAGGGGTTTGCGTTGCATCACTGAAGCCATCGCGGCCATCACGTTCGGCATGCCGGCGTCATCGAACTTGGTCGACAGGCCGATGTCGCGGTTGTCGAAACGGATCACGCGATGCCCGCGAGCGGCGAGGCGCTCGCAAAAATCCTCGTCCCACAGAATCATCTGCGCGCCGAGCCCCATGATGAGGAGGAGCGGCGCGGCGTCGGCTTTGCCAAAGATTT
>JBGOUW010000526.1:0-3519 GCA_041477755.1 Binatia bacterium | reverse complement strand
TCCGGCGCGGCATGGACGAACTGGAGCAAGCTCACCAATGGGCTGTTCCTACTCGCCGGGGTGATCGTGGCCGCGAGCGGATTGGGAGGCGGGCGCCACCAGGCACCGAAGAAGTGAATCCCTAGATCTTTTGTCGCTTCGTCGGAGCTTTGCGTTTCCGCACCGGAACGCCGAAGATCGGAACCATTGAGGAGGCACCCATGGTGAAGACCGAAGGGCTGTACCACATCCACTTGGTGGTGAGCGACATCGAGCGCGCGCTGAACTTCTACCGTGACGTCTTCGGCATGCAGGAGCTGTTTCGGTCCGGGCCACGGATGGTGTTTCTCACTACGCCGGGCACCCGCGATCTGATCACGCTCAATCAGGACGAAGCCGAACGCGACCAGGTTGGCAACAACGGCGGCATCGCCCACTTCGGGTTTCGCATCACGGACGCGGCGCAGCTGGACGACGCGGTGCAGCAAGTGAACCGCCACGGCGGCGCATTGGTCAGCCGCGGCGAACACGCACCGGGCGCGCCGTACGCGTACATCCGCGACCCCGATGGTTACGTGATCGAACTGAGCTGATCTCAGTTTCGATGATCGATGCGATAGCGCCGCAGCTCAGGCATCGTGAGTGCCACGATCGCCAATACGATCAGACACCCGACTCCGCCGCTGACGACGGAGAACGTCGCGTTGGTCAGCGCGGCCACGAAGCCGGACTCCACCGCGCCCAGTTGGTTCGAAGCACCGATGAATAGAAAGTTCACCGAGCTGACGCGGCCGCGCAACTCGTCGGGGGTTGAAAGCTGGATCGCTGTGCTGCGCATGACCACGCTGATTTGGTCGGCGACGCCGGCCGCCATGTAGGCGGCGATCGAGAGCGGGAACCAGCGCGACAGACCGAACACGATCGTCGCGATGCCGAAGCCACCCACTGCCATCAGCAACGCGTTGCCGGCCCGCCGGATTGGCCGTGCGGTCATCAGCGCCAGTGAGGTCAGCAGCGCACCAATCTCGAGCGACGACGTCAGCAAGCCGTAGCCGCGCGGGCCGACCTGGAGAATCTCGTTGGCATAGATGGGCAGCAGCGCCGTCGCGCCACCGAAGATCACCGCGAACATATCGAGCGTCATGCAACCGAGGACGATCTGCTGACGGCGGACGAAACGCAGGCCTTCGCGAATCGCGTGCAGGCTCACTGCGCGGCGCTCACCGTTGTGCGGGCGCAGGTGCAGGAGGCTCACGCCGATGATCGATCCGAGGATCAGAATCCCGTAGACGGCGTACACCGTACCAATGCCGGCTGAGGCGATGACCAGACCACAGAGCGTCGGTCCGGTGATGAACGCGAGCGCTTGATTGGTCGACGAGATGGTCACCGCGCGCGGGAACATCTCGCGTGGCACGATGGTCGGCAGCAGCGCCGCGCGAGCGGGATTGTCGAACGCCGCGGCGATGGCGATAAACATCACCGTGCCGTAGAGCAGCGGCAAGGTCGCAACGCCTCGGTAGGTGGCGACGAACAGCACGATCGCGGCGGTGAACGCGAGCGACTGCGCCGCCATGATGATTCGGCGACGGTCGTACGTATCCGCCACCGCGCCCCCGACCAGCACCAGGCTGAGGGCCGGAATGAATTGGACCAGCCCGACCAGCCCGAGGTGAAACGCCGAATGCGAGAGATCGAACACGTGCCAGGCGATGGCCGCACGCATCATGGTCATCGCCGTCCCGGCGCAGAAGCGGCTGGCGAGGTAGAAGCGGAAGTCGCGCGGAAACATCGTCGGCCCAAGCTTCCAGCCTGCGGCCGCAGACGCAAGGGTTCGGTACGGTCGGCGAAACGGAAACGAGAGCGGCCCCCGAGTTTGCCCTGTTCCGCGGCAAGAGGGAAAAGGGGACCGTGTCTTACGTCATCTACGGCGCCGGTGCGATTGGCAGCGTGCTCGGGGCGCATCTCGTGCGCGCGGGGCGGCGGGTGACGTTGATCGCCCGGCCGGCGCATGTCGCCGCGATTCGAATGCGCGGGTTGACCATCCGCGGCACGACACCGATTGATGGCCTGCGCATCGATGCGGTCGAGCGCTTCGCCGATGCTCGGCTCGGTACAGACACAATCATCTTGTTGACGATGAAGACCAACGACACCGCCGCCGCTCTCGACGCAGCCGGGGACGCGCTGAGCAATCTGCCGGTCGTGTGCTTCCAGAATGGCGTTCACAACGAACGCCTGGCGACCGAGCGCGGTCTCCACGGCTACGGCGGCGTGGTGCGCTGCCCGGCGACGTTCATCGAGCCGGGCATCGTCACTCAGAACGGCCCCGCTGCGTTCGGCATCGGTCGGCTGCCGGCGGGCAGCGACGCACTGTGCGACCGCGTCGCCGCTGATCTGCGAGCCGACGGTCTGACCGCGACGGTTCACGACGACATCATGGCCGCGAAGTGGAGCAAGGTGCTCACCAATCTCAGCGGCGCTTACCTCGCAGTCACCGGGCTGTCGCTTCAGCAGGCGCTCGCCTCGGAAGCGAGCCGTGCGTTCATGGCGGATCTGCTCGACGAGGGCGTGCGCGCGTTGAATGCCGGCGACATTCGGTTCGAGTCGCCGGATTCCATCGCGCAGCAGATCGCCGCGCTGCGCGCGCCTGGGGATCGTGAGGTTCGCGTGACCGATCACGAGGACTCGGTGCCGCGACCGAGTGTGTGGCAGGACCTCTACCTGCGGCGCGGCAAGACCGAAGTCGACTACCGCAACGGCGAGATCGTCCGGCTGGGGGCGCAGGTCGGCGTGCCAACGCCGCTCAACGCGTTGCTGGTCGAGCGCTGTCGGCACATGGCACGTGAGCGCATCCAACCCGGTGCCGAGACCCTCGCATCGCTGCGCGCGTCGCTGGCGCGATGACGAGCCGCGATTCCATTCGGGTGGCAGGAGTGATCGCGACCGGCGCCGCGCTGCTTGCCAGCATCGGCGATCTGCTGCTGCTGCACGTGGCCCATCTCGGACCGGAAGATTGCGGCATCGCACGCATGGCGTGTTGGCCACAGCTGCTCACCGGGCACTACCTCGGGGTACTGACAATTCCGCTCTATGGAATCGGCTACTGGCAGGTCTCGCGTGGACTCGGCATCAGCGACTGGCGCGCGCGCTGGGTTTTCGCACTCGGTGCGTATGCGGGTGCGCTCGGCGGTGCGGTCCATGGGCTCACCGCGCTCGTCATTCGCGCGTCGCCGGCGGATCCGAATGCGCCCGGCGATCCGTTCGCAGCGCTCGCGCCGTATGTGCCGTATCTCCTGCCGCTGTGGCTACTACTCGGCCTGCTCGCGCTGACCGGCTCGGCGCTCTTCGTGATCGTCATCCTGACTACGCGCACCGGTTATCCGCGCTGGTTCGCGTTCGCCAATCCGGTCGTGCTGGCGGCGCTCGTCAGTCTCGCGACACTCCCCGCACCAGTGGTCGCATCGTACATCATCCCCGCCGCCCCCAATCTCGTGCACATCCTCTTCTTTGGCGCATCGACGGTGGTGCTGTGGCAGG
>JBGOUW010000273.1:0-6869 GCA_041477755.1 Binatia bacterium | reverse complement strand
TTGCTCTATTCTGATGACTGCTGAATATCTCCCAGTGCTGGTGACGTTCGCGCTCGCGGGGACGGTCGTGGTCGTGATGATTCTGCTCGGCAAGCTGTTGGGCCCGAAAAGTCACAATCCGATCAGGCTCGAGACCTTCGAATGCGGCAATGAGTCCAGCGGCCCGGCGTGGGGCCGCTTCTCGGTGAAGTTCTACATGACCGCCATCCTCTTCATAGTCTTCGATATCGAGGTGGTGTTCATGTATCCGTGGGCAGTGTTGTTCCGGCGCCTCGGCTGGTTTGGCTTCGGCGAGATGCTGATGTTCATCGGTATCCTCGCCCTGGGCTTGCTGTACGTGTGGCGGAAGGGGGCGCTCGAATGGGAGTAGCGCCGCTCCTGCCGCGTCTGCAGGAAGTTTTCGGTGAGCGCATCGTGGCGAGTCACAGCGACTGCGGCGACGAGACCATCGTCATCCGCCGCGAAGACAGCTTCGAGACCTTCCAGCAACTGCGTGATCGGCCGGAGTTTGCCTTCAACTGTCTGATGGACGAGACGGCGGTGGATCGTCTGGGGCAAACCCCGCGCTTCGACTGGGTCTGCCATCTCGTGTCGCTGCAGCACGGACATCGGCTGCGGGTGAAGGTGAGCGTGCCGGAGGAAGATCCAGTGGTTCCGTCGCTGGTGCCGTTGTGGAAGTCGGCGAACTGGATGGAGCGCGAAGTGTGGGACATGTTCGGCATCCGCTTCGCCGGCCATCCCGATCTGCGCCGCATCCTGATGTACCCCGAGTTCGTCGGGTACCCACTACGCAAGGACTATCCCGTCGACAAGCGCCAGCCGCTCATTCCCGAACGCGATCCGATCGCGCAGGATTGGAAGGTCAATGGCTGATCCCGCGCGGCCGTTCGTGCCCGAGGAGATCGATCCGACCGAAGAGATCATGGAGATCCAGATGGGCCCGTCCCATCCGGCGTCCCACGGCACGGTCAAGTTCAACTTGAAGCTCGACGGCGAGGTGGTGGTCGATTGCGACGTTGAGGTTGGGTATCTCCACCGCGCCTTCGAGAAGATGGCGGAGCAGGGGACGTGGACCCAGGTGATCCCGTACACCGACCGGCTCAATTACGCCTCGCCGCTGATCAACAACGTCGGCTACGCGCTGGCGGTCGAGAAGCTGCTCGGCATCGAGGTGCCGCCGCGCTGCCAGTACATCCGCGTCATCATGAGCGAGCTATCGCGACTCACGGATCACGAGACCTGTCTCGGCATGGCGGCCACCGAGCTGGGGGCGATGACCGTCGGCTTCCTGCTCAACGAGTCGCGCGAACTGGTGTACGACATCGCGGAGGCGGTGACGGGTGCGCGGCTGACGGTGAGTTACACACGGATCGGCGGCGTGACTAACGACTTCCCGCCCGACATCGCGGACAAGATCACGGCCGCGCTGAAGCACACGCGCGGCATCCTGACCGACTGCGACAAGCTGCTCACGCGCAACCGCATCTTCTATGACCGCATGCGCAATATCGGGACGCTGACGCAAGCCGACGCCATCTCGTACGGCATAACCGGTCCGATGCTGCGCTCGACCGGGGTGAACTACGACGTGCGCAAAGCCCATCCGTATTCGAGCTACGACCATTTCGATTTCGAAGTACCGCTGGGCAGCAACGGCGACAACTACGATCGCTTCCTGGTGCGCGTGGCCGAGATGGAGCAGAGTATGCGCATCATCGAGCAGGCGCTGAAGAACCTGCCTGACGGTCCGATCCGCATCACGGATCCGCGGATCACGCTGCCGGAGAAGCGCGACGTGTACAGCAACATCGAGGGCTTGATGAATCACTTCAAGCTGATCATGGAAGGCATCAAGGTCCCGCGCGGCGAGGCCTATCAAGCCGTCGAAGGCGCCAACGGCGAGCTGGGATTCTACGTCGTGAGCGACGGCAGCGGGCGGCCGTATCGTGTCCGCGTTCGCCCACCATGCTTCTTGGCCATGGGCGCCCTCGGGTCGCTGCTCAAGGGCGGCATGATTTCCGACATCGTGCCGACCTTCGGCATGCTCAACATGATCGGGGGCGAGTGCGATCGCTAGCGCTCCGCCATCGAACTTCCAGCATCAACCATGGCCGTCGAGTTTTCCGCCGCTGCGCGGCAAGAGTTTGAAGCGTACCTCACACGCTACCCGACCAAGCGCGCGGCGATCATGCCGACGTTGTGGCTGGCGCAGCGAGAGTTTGGCTACCTCAGTCAGGACGCGCTGGCGTACGTCGCATCGCTCATCAGCGAGTCGCCGGCGTTCGTCGCGTCCGTCGCCTCATTTTATACGATGTACTACAAGCAGCCGATGGGGAAA
Source organism: Binatia bacterium (assembly GCA_041477755.1). Lineage (GTDB taxonomy): Bacteria > Desulfobacterota > Binatia > HRBIN30 > JACQVA1 > JACOST01. The sequence goes on along the minus strand of JBGOUW010000273.1, from coordinate 4,531 downwards.
CACCACGTGCAGGTGTGTACGAACCTGTCGTGTGCGTTGCGCGGTTCCGATCGGATCGTGGAGGCGTGTGAACGCAGACTCGGCATCGGCTTGGGGCAGACGACGCCGGATGGGAAGTTCTCGCTCGACGAAGTCGAATGCCTGGCGTCATGCGGCACGGCGCCGATGATGCAGATCAACGACGACTACTGGGAGAACCTGACTCCCGAAAGCACGCTCGAACTGATTGAGCGGCTCGCGCGCGATTGAACGGGCGCGCGCGGACGGCACCAGAGAGCATATGGCACTCGATATCGGGATTGCTGCGATCAAAGCGCTGGTCGTGTTGCTGATGGTGTTGCAGCTCGCCGGAACGCTCGGCTGGGTTGAGCGCAAGGGCAGCGCCCTCATCCAAGATCGCATCGGGTCCAACCGTGCCGCGGTGTTCGGCTTCGCCGGCGCGGGTCTGGTCAACACCCTGATGTGCGACCCGCTCAAGTTCATCACCAAAGAGGATGTGGTGCCGGCTGGTGCCGACCGGCTGCTCCACTTCTTGGCACCGTGCGTGAATCTCTTTCCGGCGCTAGTGGCGTTCGCGGTCATCCCGTTTGGCGACGTGCTGCAGATCGGCGATCAGACCATCAACCTGCAAGTCGCGCCGATGAATGTTGGTGTGCTCTACGTGCTGGCGATGGTGTCGCTGGGTGTCTACGGCGTCGTGCTGGGCGGCTGGGCGTCGAACAATCGCTGGTCGCTGCTCGGCGGCATTCGGGGCTCGGCGCAGATGATTTCGTACGAGCTCGCGGTAGGCTTGGCGGTCGTTTCGATGGTGATGACCTACGGCTCGCTGGATTTGCAAGCGATGGCCCGCGCGCAAAGCGGTGTGGTAGCCTCGTGGCTGCCATTGCCCGCATGGGGCATCTTCTATCAACCGCTCGCGTTTCTGGTGTTCCTCTGCGGCGGCATTGCCGAGAGCAAACGGGTGCCGTTCGATCTCCCGGAGGCCGAATCGGAACTGGTGAGCGGATACTTCACCGAGTATTCCGGCGTGAAGCATCTCATGTTCTTCATGACCGACTTCATCGAAATCATCATCGTCAGCGGAATGGTGGTGACGCTCTTCTTCGGCGGCTGGCAGGTGCCGTACCTGATGCGCGACGGCTTCCATCTGCCGTGGGGCAGCCTGATCACCGTGCCGCACCTGCTCGTGACGCTGCTTCAGCTGGTGTCGTTTGCCGTGAAGGTGCTGTTCTTCTGCTGGCTGCAGATCATGATTCGTTGGACCTTGCCGCGGTTTCGCTACGATCAATTGATGCGGTTAGGATGGAAAGGACTGCTCCCCCTGGGGCTAGCCAACGTAGTGCTGACGGCCGCGATCATCCTGGCGGTACAGTCGCGATGAGTCTGCCGCTTTTCCTGGTCTTCGCTGCGCTGCTGGTTGTGAGCGCGCTCGGCGTGATCTTGCAGCGCAGCCCGGTGCGCAGCGCGATGTCGCTCGTGTCTACGCTCTTTCTGCTCGCTGCCGTGTTCGTGTTCCTCGACGCCCATCTGGTCGCGCTGCTGCAGATCATCGTCTACGCGGGCGCGATCATGGTGCTGTTCCTGTTCGTCATCATGCTGTTGAACTTGCAAAGCGAGCCGCGCGAAACCGGCCGCGTCGGCTTCCGACTAGTTGCCGCGTTGGCGGGCTCGTTCCTCGCTTTGGAAGTGATTCAGCTCACGCGCGCGAAGGGGACGGTCGCCGGGCTCGGCATGAGCGGTGCCGTGCCTGAGGGCTTCGGGCTCACGGAAACCCTCGGCGAGCGTCTGTTCACCCACTACTTGCTGCCGTTCGAGATCACCTCGGTGCTACTGCTGGTAGCCGTCATTGGCGCCGTGGTTCTGGCGAAACGCCACACTAGTTGATCGGGCAAACGAGCTGATCGAGATAACGCGCAATGGTTCCCGTTACGTACTATCTGGTGTTGAGCGCCCTCCTGTTCGCGATCGGTGCGGTGGGTGTGTTGATCCGGCGCAATGTTATCGTCATCTTCATGTCGATCGAACTGATGCTCAATGCGGTCAACCTGTCGTTCGTGGCGTTCGCGCGCCAATGGCACTCGATGGATGGGCAGGTGATTGTGTTCTTTGTGATGACCGTGGCGGCGGCAGAGGCGGCCGTCGGTCTCGCCATCATCATCTCGATGTTCCGCGGGCGTGAGACCACCAACGTCGACGACCTCAACCTGTTGCGCTGGTAGCGATGCACGAGACTGTCTCCGCAAACTATCTCTGGCTGATTCCGGCGCTGCCGCTGCTCGGCGTGCTGATCAATCTCACGCTCGGCGCCACGCTCGGCCAGCGCGCCGGGCGCGGGCTTGTGTCGCTGGTTGCGCCTGGGATGGTGATCGCGGCGTTTGGCGTGAGCGTAACAGCGTTCGCGACGTTACTCGGCCTGCCCGAGGGCACCGCGCTGCTCGACAACGTCTATCCGTGGATCAGCGCCGGCTCGTTGCATCTCGATGTGGCGTTCCGGGTCGACGCGCTGTCGGCGGTGATGATCCTGGTGGTCACTGGTGTCGGGTCGCTGATTCACATCTACTCGGTCGGCTACATGGCGCACGAGCCCGACCTCGCGCGCTACTTCACCTATCTCAACCTGTTCACCTTCTCGATGTTGGTGCTGGTGCTGGCCGACAATTTGCCGCTCCTCTTCGTTGGTTGGGAAGGCGTTGGACTGTGTTCGTACCTGCTGATCGGTTTCTGGTACGACAAGGACGAGAACGCGAGCGCGGGGAAGAAGGCGTTCATCGTCAACCGCATCGGTGACGCCGGCTTCTTGCTCGGCCTGTTCCTGTTGTTTTGGAACCTCGGTGCGGGACCGCACACGCTGGCGTTTAGCGAAATCGCCGCGCACGTGAAGCAGATCCCGCTCGGCACCGTGACGGCGATTGCGTTGCTGATGTTCATCGGCGCTACCGGCAAGTCGGCGCAGTTGCCGCTCTACGTGTGGCTGCCCGATGCGATGGCTGGTCCGACCCCCGTCAGTGCGTTGATCCATGCGGCGACGATGGTGACGGCCGGCGTGTACATGATCGCCCGGCTCAACTTCCTCTACGTGCTGACCCCGACGGCGCTGGCGGTGGTGGCGTGGGTCGGCGCGTTGACCGCGTTGTTCGCTGCGACCATCGGCTTGGCCCAGAACGACATCAAGAAGGTTCTGGCGTACTCGACCATCAGCCAGCTCGGCTACATGTTCCTCGCTGTCGGCGTCGGCGCCTTCAGTGCAGGAGTCTTCCATCTGATGACGCACGCGTTCTTCAAAGCGTTGCTGTTCCTCGGCGCCGGCAGCGTGATCCACGGGATGAGCGGCGAGCAGGACATGCAGAAGATGGGTGGGCTGCGCCGTCACATGCCGATTACGTTCGGGACGTTCTTCATTGCCAACCTCGCGATCGCCGGCATCCCCGGCTTCGCCGGCTTCTTCAGCAAAGACGAAATTCTGCTGCGCGCGTTTACCAGCGAGAACGGCAGCCCCGCGTTGTGGCTGATCGGCGCGGTCGGCGCCGGGCTCACCGCCTTCTACATGTACCGGCTGCTGTTCCTGACGTTTTACGGCGAGTGCCGCGCCGACAAGGAAGTCGCGCATCATATCCATGAGTCGCCGAACTCGATGACAATCCCGCTGGTTGTGCTGGCGGCGCTGTCGGTCGTCGGCGGCTGGATCGGCATGCCGGCGCATTGGTTGTGGGGGAATCAGTTCGAACATTTTCTGGCACCGGTCTTCGGCCATGGTGAGACCGAACGCGTCAGTGCTGCTCTCGAGTACGGATTGATGGGTGCGTCGGTTGCGATCGCCTTGCTTGGGATCGCGATCGCGTACTTCTTCTACATCGTTCAGCCGGGCATGCCGATGCTGATCGCGTGGCGCGCCGGTAGGCTCTACGACTTCGTCTTCAACAAGTACTACGTCGACGAGTTGTACGACGCGGTCGTGGTGCAACCGATTCAGCGCGCGTCGACATGGCTCTGGCGCGTCTGGGACGCCACGGTCATCGACGGGCTGGTGAACGGTGTAGCGGAGACGGTCGCGGCGAACAGCAGCCTGTGGCGGCGGCTGCAAACCGGCAACGTACAGCACTACGCGCTGTCGTTCCTGATCGGCGCGGTGGTGATCATCGGGTACTACGTGTGGCGATAATGGTTGCAAAGCGAGCGGTGCTGTTTTTCTCCCTCTCCCCAAGAGCGTGTCGACAAACGCACCGATGGTGTTATCTGCGCCCGATGTCTCGTGTCCGGGTAGGGGCGACGCATGCGTCGCCCGCGAATTGGCACCGCGGCCCGGCAGAGAACAGAGGGCGATGCATGCATCGCCCCTACGCTGCGGAGAAGTTCAACAGTCTCCCAAGGGCGAGGGAACCTGTCACGCGAGCGATTCGCCCATGTTGAGCCTCATTGTCTTCACGCCGCTGCTCGCGGGGGTGTTCGTGCTGTGCATGCAGCGCGAGCAACTCAACGCCATCCGCCGCGCGGCCTTCTTCCTGTCGCTGATTCCGTTCGGCTTGTCGCTGGG
>JBGOUW010000387.1:0-4874 GCA_041477755.1 Binatia bacterium | reverse complement strand
GATACGGGCACCACATCCGCATCGACGCGGCAGTGAGCCGCAATCGGTCGTGGATGCCACGCTCAGCGCGGCGGCAGGCGCAACTCCAGGCCTTCAGACGCCGCCCGCGTGCGCGGGAAGATCGTGCGGGCTAGTTTCTCCAGGCGACGCACCTCGGCGTCGTCGTGTTCGGGATCGTGGTGGTAGAGGATCAGCTCACCGACCTTGGCGGCGCGCGCAGCTTCGGCAGCCATCCGCACCGTACTGTGACCCCAGCCCGCCTTGTTGCTCGGTGTGCCGTGGTACTCGGCATCGGTGTATTGCGCGTCGTGAATCAACACATCGGCGCCGCGGGCGAATGCCACCACGTCGTCGTGCCCGCCCAGCGGGGCCTCGACATCGGTGGCGTAGACCACCGAACGCCCACCGCAGGTCACGCGATAGAGGGTCACCCCGACCTTCGGATGAGCGTTGCTGTAGTGGGTGGCGACCACCGTGGTGGGCGAGCCCTTCAATCGAATCCGTTCCTGTTTGCCGAGGCTACTGATGGCGAGATTGGCGGGGAGCTGCGACAGCGACACGGGAAACAGGCGCGGCGTCATGGTGCGCGCCAGCAAGCGTTGCAACGCCTGGGTGCCCCCGCCGGCGCCGTAGATGTGGCAGGTCCAACGCGGGTTGTAGGCCGGCGCGAAATAGCGCAAGCCTTCGATGTGATCGTGGTGGAGATGACTCAGAAAAACGTACACCGTCGGATCACCGTCCCGCTGCATCAGCTCGCGCCCCAAGCCGATGATGCCGGTGCCGGCATCGAACACGAGCGTGTGCTTCGCACTCGTGACCTCGACGCACGATGAGTTCCCGCCGATGCGCGCCGTCGCCGGTCCCGGGGTTGGATAGCTGCCGCGCACGCCCCAGAACCGCACCCGCAGCGCCGGCGTCCCCTTCATTTCGTCTCCATCACGGTGACGCCATCCCAATCGAGCGGTGGCGGTGCATCCAACATCCCGCGCACACGCCCGAGGTACAAGCGCGCGGGGCCATCGTTGGGGTTCTCCTCCAATATCGCACCGAAGGTATTGATCGCTTCGTCCCACTGACGCGTGCGGTAGGCCTGTAGGCCAGACTCGAAGCGCGTCACCAGGGGTGCCCAACGTGGCCGCTCGTCGCCAGGACCTAGCACCTCGAAGATACGCACGCCTTGATACTTGCCCTTCACGCGGACCAGATCGAGCTCGCGGAAAACGAAATCGGGACTCTCTGTCACCGTCGACTCGCTGGCGATGATGTGGCTGCCGTAGAGTTTGTTGAGACCCTCGAGGCGCGCGCCAAGATTCACGTTGTCGCCCACCAGCGTGTAGCTCAGGCGCCGCGCCGAGCCCATGTTGCCGACCACCATCGGGCCGCTGTTCAGCCCGATCCCGATGTCGAGCGACGGCCAGCCGCGCTGATGGAACTCCTTGTTCAGCTGGGCAAGGCGGGCCATCATCCCCAGCGCGCCGCGACACGCACGCGCCGCGTGATCGGCTTGCGGCAGCGGCGCCCCCCAGAAGGCCATGATCTCGTCGCCCACATATTTGTCCAGCGTCCCGTCACAGGCAAAAATGACATCCGTCATGCCACCAAGGAAGTCGTTAAGCAACGCCACCAGCGTGTGAGGATCGCTCTGGAAGCGCTCGGAAATGGTGGTGAAGCCGCGGATGTCCGAGAACAGCACGGTGAGTTGCCGGGTGTCGCCGCCGAGCGCCAACATTTCCGGCCGCTCGCTCACGACGCGCGCGACCGCCGGGGTGAGATACAGTTCGAACGCATTGCGGATCTTGCGCTTGTTGCGCTCCTCGACGACGTAGTGCTGTAGGCTGATGCTACCGTGGCACAACCCGATCGCCAGCAGCGGATACACCAAACTGAGCGGCATCCCGTAGTGGACGAATAGCCATTGACTGCCCGCCAGATACGCAACGATCAGCGTCGCGGCGGTGGCCGCGCCCAACACCCCGCGCGCGTGTTGCAACACCAGCCCAAGAATCAACACGAGCAATCCAATGACCGCGATCTCGACCAGCACGATCCATTTCGGCTGCTGAATGAAGTCCTGGCGGAGAATGTTGTCGAGCACGTTGGCGTGAATTTCCACGCCCGGAAATACGCCGTCGAACGGGGTCGCACGGACGTCGGCGACCGCGGTCGCGGTTACGCCGACGAGCACCAGCTTGTCCTTGAGCACATCGGGCGGCACTCGCCCCGCGAGCACATCGGCGGCTGAAACGTGGCGGAAGGTTTTACCCGGACCGCGATAGTTGATGAGCAACTGCCCATCTTCCGCCACTGGAATCGACACCGGTCCGAGGTCAATAGCCTCGACGCCGAAGTCCGCAAATCGAATCGACAGCGGTTCTCGCGGCCGCACCACGCGCAGCATCGCCAGCGAGAGCGGAACGACCATGTCGTCGCCCAAACGCAACACCAGGGGCACCCGTCGGTAGTAGCCGTCGAGATCGTCGGGAATGAAGTTGAAGTAACCCCGCTCGCGCGCCGCCGATTGAATCTCGGGTAGATTCATCGTCGCGGCCTTGGATTGATGCACGCGCGCTTCACCCCGTCCTTGCTTACTTCCATGGACCAGGTTGTAGCCCGATACCTGATCCCCCGTCGCCGCACCGGGCCGATTGAAGTCGAGGAAGTATCCGACAACTGAGCGCCCGGATTTCGCGATGGCCTCAGCCAACAGGGCGTCATCGTTCGATCCCTTCCGCAGCGCCACCCGAATCGCCTCCAGCGCTTTCGCGTCCACGCCGTCGACATGCGCAGGCAGCTGCGCACTAGCGACGTTCGCGGTCCGCTCGGATTGCACGATATCGAAGCCGATGACCGCGGCGCCTGTGTCGGCGATCCGCTCGACCAGCTGTGCCATGATCGACCGCGGCCAGGGCCATCGTCCGACCGCTTCGAGACTGGCATCATCCACGGCCACGATGACGATGTCGGGCGAGCCGGGCTGTATGCCGCGCTGAATCAACCGGTAGTCGACGGCGCGAACGTCCACTAGCTCCAAATAACGGCAGCTGCTGATCCGCAACGCGGTCACCAGGACGCCGAGCAACAGCGCGATCCGTAGCGGTGTGAGCCGTTCCCAGTTCATCGAGTGTCGGATCGTAGCCAAGCGCACCGCCAGCGTCTACCGGCGCCGTCAAGTCGAATCGCGGACAAAAAAAGAGCCGGACGATTGCTCGCCCGGCTCTTCGTTTGCGAAGACTGGAAACGACTACGGCGCCGGGCAAGGATTCTCAGGGGTGCACTCGATGCCTGAGAGTTGCACGACATCTTGGCGTGCACGGCTGCCTTGATAGTCGACGTTGAACGCCGCCGAGCTGCTGTCAGCATGCACCTCTTCGGCGATCGCCAACAGTCCATCACCACGGGTGCGGTCGGTCCCATCGACCGCGCGGATACGGGTCTGCCCCGTCAGCGTCCCGGCTACCGCCACGTTGAAGATCGAGCGATCGTCGCCGGTTGAACCCTCTTGCGAGTCAATGTCCGACAGCGGGATGCTCAGGTAGCACGTCACCTTCTTGCTCGTCGAGAAGCGCTGCTCGAATTCGTTGTACACCAGGAACTGCGCCGTCGTCGAAGCGGACCCGGTATTCTGCAGCCCGAAATTCTCAGAACACGGCACCAACGTTATTGTGGTGCGCACGTTGTCGTTGCGCACCGGCTCATCGGCATCGTCGAAGAAGTGGTTGAGAATCAACACACCCGGGCAGGCCGCATACTCTGGGCCTGGGCAAGCCGCGTTGCTGCCGGCGCCGAGACAGAGCGTGTCGTTGCCGTCGTTAGAATCCTGCACCGCCTGAATACCGATCGCGTTGTACGACTCGGCGTCGCTATCGCCGTCATCGTCAATCGTCGCATGACCCTCGAGATCGCCATGGAAATTGTTGTCCGAGTCGGTGCCCTGCGACGGCTGCTCGCTCACCAGATCGACCTGCACGCACTTCAGCTCGCCCTTGAACGGATCTTCGGGAGCGGGCGGAATCCGGCTGTTGAAGTTGAACGCCGGCTGCCCTCTCAGGTTCGCCGGCAGATTGGGATCGTTGTCGATCGGGCCGACCTTCTCCAAGCCGTCCAACGGAAAGTTGGACATGCCCTCACTGAGCAACCACACGATCGGCTGATGGGCCGTGAGGTGGAAGCGGAAATCGGTCTCGGTCCACCCCGGGATGCAGCGACCGCCGACGACAGCGTCGGCATCGCTGCCCCCGTTGCAGTCGTCGTTCACATCGCACACCAATGGCGCCGTGAATGTTTCGGCAGTGTCGTCGGTCGCCCCCGCGTTCGAGCAGTGCGAGTTGGCGTTGACCAGAAAGCAGCGCGCCGCAATCTGATGCGGCGACGCATTGCTGATCTGGATCTCGGTATCGATAGTGTTGTTCGAATCCGCGACTAGTTTGGGAAACACCAGCAGCGCGGCCGCCTTGTCGGAGCCGACGACCGCGTCTTGCGCCGCCACGCCGCCCACCACCAGCAGCACCCCGGCGAGGATGCTGACCACCCCCGCGAGAAAAGGATTCCGCTTCACCGTACGCATTGCCCTCCTCCTTTCAACCCTCAGCGAACCTTAGAACTGCTCCGGGAGCACGATCTGATCGAACGCGCCACCATCGGTCCCGGTGAACCGGTCGCCTTCGGTGTGAATGTTCACCGCGGCGCGCGCAACGTCGTTTCCGCGGCTCGTCTCCGCAACCCCGACCACCGCGCCGTTGAAGGTGCCGTCGGTGGGATCGGCGGGCGTGATCCGCGTGTGCGCCACCGTCGTCCCCAACACCTCCGCCGAGAACACGGAGGCCTCGTGGCCGTTGGTTGGGCTGTCGATGTCGCGCAGCCGCGTATTCTTCCAG
>JBGOUW010000395.1:0-4781 GCA_041477755.1 Binatia bacterium | reverse complement strand
CTACTTCGCGGCGCTGTGCCGCGGCCTCGATTTGCCGATGCCGAAGTACTCGCTGCCGCGCCGCGTCGCCTACGCCATCGGCGCGGCGATGGAATGGTTGGCTCACGCCCGGCGTCAATCGCGACGACCGCTGCTGACGCGCACCGCGGTCGAGCTGCTTGGCACGCGCCAAGGGTTCTCGATGCAGCGCGCCAGGGATCTGCTGGCGTTCAGACCACCGGTCTCATTCGACGACGGGGTTGGGCGCACAGTCGCGTGGCTGCGGACGCTGACCCTTAGTTCATGAGTCTGGCCGACGTGGCGAGCGCGTCGGCGGCATGCGCGAACGCGGCGGCGTCTGCATACCGCCACGCGTGGATGAGGCGCGTGACGCCGATGTCGGCGAGGGCACGAACCTGATCAGCGACGTGCCCGGGGTCGTCGAGCGGCAGCGTGGTGATCACGGCGACTTCCGGGGTGGCCTTGCCGGCAGCATCCGCGGCGGCCTGGAGCTTGCGGATCGCGGGGGCGAGTTGCTTGGGATCGCCGCCCATCGGCATCCACCCGTCGCCGTACCGCACCGTGCGCCGCAGCGCATGCGGCAGCGCACCGCCGACGAAAATCGGCGGACGCGCCGGACGCGGCAGAAAGAGAAAGCGTTGGCCATTCAGTTCGACCTCGTCGCTGGCGAAGCACTGATTGAGAAATGCGAGCGTCGCGTCCGTGATTGAGCCGCGTTGCGACTTCGGCACGCCGACCGCGCGGAACTCCGCCTCCATCCAGCCCGCGCCCACACCAAGCAGCAGGCGACCACCCGACAATTCTTGAATCGTCGCGATCCACTTCGCCGTGACCAGCGCAGGCCGGTAGGGCAGTACCAGCACGCCGGTGCCGAGGCCGATGCGGGTGGTCACACCAGCCAGGTACGCCAGCGTCGCCAGCGGATCGAGATAGCGCCCGCCCGAGCCTTCCGCGTCGTCGGGAGGGATCGCGATGTGATCCGCCACCCATAGGTCGTCGATCCCGACCGCCTCCGCCGCATGCGCACACTCCAGCAGCGTCGCACGAGTCGACTGCGGACCCATGTTGCGAAGATAGAGGCCGAACTTCATTGTCATTGCGGTCGTAGAATGGGAACGGGAAGCGACCAGCGCGCGCAGCCGCCCTGCGGCCGCTGCGCGCGCGAGGGAAGGACAAGCCGGCTACGAGGCCGGGGGCGGTGGTGGCGGCGGGCAGAGCCGCAAACACGCACGGAACACCTTGCGGCAACCCTTCAAGCCATCACGAACAGCCTGATTTTCGCGGCAGGTGTCGCGGCATTGGAAGGCCGCAACCTGCGCCGCATCGATGCACGCGTCGCGAGCCGGATCTCCCGGCGGTGGACACAAGGCCTTGTCGGCGACCACCTTGGTGTGACAATCGTCGAGGCATCCGTCGAGCACCGCGATGAATGGGGCCACGCACACTGCACGATCGTCGCGACACTTCGTGGCGCAGGCCGGATCGATATTGCGGCAGACGGCGGCGTCTTCGCTCCCTTGATCGATGCAGTCCCGAATGCAGTTCATGCGTTTGTCGCGCGCCGCCTTGAGGCACACGGGATCGTTGGTCGCATACGCACTGACGCTGCCCGCCACGAGGCAGGCGGTGACAAGGAACAACCCAAATCTCATCTTGCTCATAGTGTCCTCCTAGTCGGTTGGCGATCGTAATGTGCACTCAGCATAGAAGCACGCATCCGGACATGTCAAGAAACGAATTGCCACGGTACGGAGCGCTGGCTGAAGCCTGCGGCGCCTGCGGCTACAGAAGGGCGCTCTCAATTCTCGACTTCGGTGTAACCAACGATTTCCACCAAGGTTTCAAAGTGGCCGTCGGACCGACTCGGCAGCGGCGGATCGGGGTTGTAGGTGAACTGTACCGAGATCTCCGGTGGTACTTCCTGGTGGACCGTGTAGTACGCGACCCGACCCGGATTGTCGTCGCCCGGCTTGCGCTCGTTCGCCCACACCCACTGATAGCGAATGAGCAAGCGGACATCGCGCAACGGCTTGGTCAACCGGTTCACCAGCAGCCCCGAGACCACACCCTGTCGCACGCGCACGTCGCGCACGACGACTTTCGCTGCGACTTGCGCATCGGTCATCACTTCATCTGAGCGCGCGGCAACCGGCACACTGCGCAGCACGAGGCTGGCAGCGACAACCAACACCACTTCCAGATGCATAGCTCTCATGCGGTCCCTTCCTGACCAGGCCCTCGCGAGCGCTCTCTTTACCCACCCCGCGGCTACTCGGCAAACAATGCGCACGGGTCCCGTCGGTTGTCGATGTCGACCCTCAGCCATCAATCTGCGCGCGCAACTCGGCGATGCCTTCGTTGTGCGGATCAGCTTGCTCGGCGCGACGCAGGTGCTCGCGTGCCGCATCGAGATTGCCCTGGTTGGCCTGATGAGCTGCCAGAACCAAACGGATTTGGGCCTCGGTGGGACCGGGCAGACCCAGCGTCAGGAGCCGCGTGTACAGCTCGACCGCTGCCTCAGGGTTGCCGATGACTTGGAGCACGCCGGCAAACGTCTGCAGCGCAATGGCGCGTGACATCGGCCACTGCCATGACGACACCGGCTGCATCAACCGCGTGACCGTCGCCTCATTCAAGTCACGGAAGCGCTCGACCGCCGTCTTGAGGAGCGCTTCGTGACCGGCGCGGCGCACGAACACGATGGCAGTCTCATCAACATAGACGAGCGCCCAACGTTCGTCATCGTTCAGGTGGCGGATGAGAACATGGCGATTCGGCCAGCGATGGAACAGCACAACAGTCTGGATGCCAACGTGATCGGCTTCGGCCTCCCACGCTTCCGGGTCTGCAAGCATCTCCATGTACGACCCGAAGATTTGCGGATCATCGAGACCGAGACGCCCGTCAATGTACACTCCGCCCGCTACTGGTGCCGCCCAGGCGAGATAGCCGCCGGCGGCCACATCATTGAACAGCCGCCCCGGCAGCTGCAGCTCCTTGACGAACTCTGCCGCCCGAATCGGAAAGTTCACCTCCATGATACCCGCACCGAACTCATGCGTATCGCCATTCCAGCGGTAGTATCCGTTGGAAGCAACAAACCACGCGGCCAAGAGCATCACCGGCGCCATGAACGCCGCCGCAACAATGTTGAATCGTGCTTCCCGCAACCGCAGCGGCAAGCGCGCGATCACAATCGCCATGCAGTCCGCAACGAACGGCGCTGTTGCCAGCGCGAACAGCGCGACATTGCGACGCGCGAGCAGCGAGACATAGGCCATGGGCACAAACACCAGCAACCCAGCAATGTCGAAGGATGGCTGGTGTCCATCCTGAGTGCCGACTGGCATGGAGGCGGGCGCCTCCGCGCGACGCCGCGCCGCGCCGCGGCCGCGTGGTGCCGGCCGCGACCGGCGCCTGGCGGTGAGTGCGGCGGCAACGAGCACTACACCGATACTGTAGAAGAAGAACACCTGGTAACTGCGGACTGACATCGTCGGCTGGTACCCGGAGAACGGCGGATGAAGTTCGCCGATCTGCTGATAGAAGGGATTCGATCCGCTGAAGAACGAGAACAACGTCAACGGAAAGAGCGCGCCCGCGAGACCGAACGGATTCACCAACGGCGTCAGCAACGCCAACGTTCCGCTGATCCACAGGCGCTTGGTGTTTGGCGGCGACCACGCAGAAGCTGTACGCCACGGCAATGGCAGCCACGGCCAATGCGCCGCAACTGCGGCAGCAAGATGGCACCCAACAATCAGACTACCAATCACCGACAGCGTGTGCAGGTTGAACCACACCACCATCAGCACCGGCAGCGCCCATAGATACCGGCCATCGGAACGACGCGCGGTAGCCAACAACCACAGCAGCAGCTCGACCAGCACGAAGGTGACCATCTCCGGCCGAACCGTAAAGCGCTCTTGGCAGATGAAGAGCACCCACAGCGCGAGCAACGTCGCGAGGATCGGCTCCAACGTGGTTCGCAGCATCCGCCAGAGGAGCGCGATTGCGAGGACGTAGAGTACCGCCGCAGCAACGACCAAGGCACGCGGGCCGCCGAGTTGGTGCAGCCCGTACAACAGCAGATCGAACAACCAGCTAAGGTTGATGAAGCGGTGATCGGCTGTGGGGAACGCCAGCGGATCGGTGGCCGGGATCGCGTGGTGCTGCGCCATCCAGCGCCCCGCGGCCAGGTGCCACCAGGTGTCGAAGTCGTCGAGGCGACGCAGCGCGAAGCTGGCGGTGAGAGCCAGTCCCGCCACGGGGACCGCACCACGCGTCAGCGCCTTCGCGACGTTCAGGTGTCGAGACAACGGGCCGGCAGTCTAGCGTCAGCGCGCGCGCCGCGCGTCGAACTCGGCGGCGATGCGGTCGTCGTCGCGTTCCAAAGCGGCGGTGTCGGTATCCGCATAGCCGATGATGCCCATGTTGGCATACGCGCGCCGGATCTTCGGTCCCCACAGGCCGATGTCCTTGATCGTCGGCACGATGCGGGTGAACAGCCGCGAGCGGAATTCGCGCATGTCGGTCGACGCATCGACGTACGATACGCACTCCTCGACCGGCAGCCCGAGCGTCTCCCATACCTCCTCGGCGAGGAAGCGGTCGCGCATCAGATAGCAGGCCTCGACCGCGAACTCCTCGCGCTCGTCGCGCTCGGCTTGCGTCAGTTGCGGATAGTAGTCGCGCAACGCCAGGCGTCCGAACGCGACGTGGCGAGCCTCGTCTTGCATCACGTACGCGTTCACCGCGGCCGCCAGCGAGTTCTTGGCCAT
>JBGOUW010000473.1:0-4005 GCA_041477755.1 Binatia bacterium | reverse complement strand
GTTGTAGTGCTCCTCGCCCGCCTTGTCGTAGAGCAACGCGCGGTGCTGCGAGGCTTCTTCGGCGTGCGCCAACGAGATCACCGGCGTGCCCGCTCGGCCGGCAAGATCGGCGGCCGCTTCGAGCACGTTGAGGGCGGAGCGCGCATCGCCGTGCGCTTGCTCGGCGATGAACGTGCGCGCCGCCGCATCGAGGGTCAGGCCGCGCGCGCCCAGCCCGCGCTCCTGATCGCGGAGAGCGCGATCGAGCAGGCCGGCGATTTCCTCGGCCGTCAGCGCCTGCAGCACCAGCACCGAGCAGCGCGACAGCAACGGCGCGATCACCTCGAACGATGGATTCTCGGTCGTCGCACCGATCAGCACGATCGAGCCGTCTTCGACGTGAGGTAGAAACGCATCCTGCTGCGCCTTGTTGAAACGGTGGATCTCGTCAACGAACAGGATCGTGCGGCGCCCGTTGAGACGCAACGCGTCGTGCGCTTCTTCGATGACCTGGCGCAATTCCTTCACTCCCGAGAGCACGGCGGAGAAATGGCTGAAGTGGCACTGCGTCGAGTGCGCAATCAGCAGCGCGAGTGTGGTCTTGCCGGTACCTGGCGGTCCCCACAGAATCAGCGCGTGCAGCCGTTGGCCGTCGATCATCTCGCGCAGCAAACGGCCGGGCGCGATCAGATGACTCTGACCGATCACCTCGTCGAGACTGCGCGGCCGGATACGATCGGCGAGTGGGGCGCCCTCTTGGCGCACGCGCTCGGCTTCGGCGGTGAACAGATCCGGCCCGCTGCCGCGCATCGGGGATCGCCTGGGCATGCGCATTCAATAGATGGTCTGCGCGGTGAGGTCCACTCGCGCAGATGTCGCGTTCCCTGTAGGGGCGACGCATGCGTCGCCCGCGATCGAGGTGGTCGACCGCGGAGAAGACGGAGGGCGATGCATGCATCGCCCCTACGTTTCAGAAACGGCCGTGCCTCCGTGGCAGCAGCACACGCGGTATGGTAGCGTTCGCGGCGTGACGGGATCCAACTGATGCAGCGCATCGGGGTGGTGGTGAAACGCGGGCGGGCCAAAGCGCTGGCACTTGGCCGCGAGTTGGTCACGTGGCTGCGCCAGCGCGATCTCGTGCCGCTGATCGATGCCGACAGCGCCACCGAACTGCACGACGGCACGGGCGTCTCCAAGGCCGAAATGGCGGCTACCGCCGATCTCATCGTCGTGCTCGGCGGCGATGGGACGCTGCTCAGCATCGCCCGCTGTCTGCGCGAGCGCGCGGTGCCCATCCTCGGCGTCAACCTCGGCGGCCTCGGCTTCCTCACCGCCGTAACCTCGGACGAGTTGTTCCCCGTGCTCGCCGAAGTACTCGCCGGCAAGTACACGGTCGAGCAGCGCATGACGCTGGCGGCTTCGCTGCGGCGCGGCGGCAACGTCATCGGGACGTATCAAGCGCTCAACGACGTGGTAATCACCAAGGCCGTGCTCGCCCGCATTATTGATCTCGAGACCAGCGTCGATGGCCAACACGTCGCGACCTACAAGGCCGACGGCTTGATCGTCGCCACCCCCACCGGCTCGACCGCGTATGCAATGTCCGCCGGAGGCCCGATCGTCTACCCGTCGCTCGGCGTCATGGTGCTGTGTCCGATCTGCCCGCACACCCTTACCAACCGGCCGATGGTGTTGCCCGAAACCTCGGTGCTGCAAGTAACAGTGCGCTCCGACACGCAGCAGGACGTGGTCCTCACGCTCGACGGACAAGAGGGCTACCCGCTGCACAACGGCGACGTGGTCGAGATCCGCAAAGGCGCGAGCGTGGTGCCGTTGATCGACTCGCCCGACCGCCGCTACTTCGAAGTGCTGCGCCAGAAGCTGCGCTGGGGCGAGCGGTGATGCGCGCACGCCGGCAGATGGCTGATCGCAGATGGCCGGTGATGGAGCAGGTGGCTGATGGCGGATGGCCGATCGACGGAGGAAGAACCTTGCGTGGAATCTTGCAATCCTCCGGCCCACCATCAGCCATCAGCCACAAGCCACCAGCCACCACAGCCATCAGCCACAAGCCATAAGCCACAGCGGCCATGCTCCGTTCTCTTCGCATCGCGAACTTCGCCATCATTGACGAGCTCGCACTGGAGTTTGCACCCGGCTTCAACGTCCTGACCGGCGAGACCGGTGCCGGTAAGAGCATCATCATGCAAGCGCTCGGGTTGCTGTGCGGAGCGCGCGGATCGGCCGACCTCATCCGCACGGGTGCCGACGAAGCGGCGATCGACGCCGTACTCGATTTGTCTGCCGATGCCCGCACGGCAGCAACGGAGTTGGGTCTCACCGGCGACGACGAACTGAGCCTGCGCCGCATGATCGCGCGCGCCGGCAAAGGGCGGCTGCATCTCAACGGCAGTCCGTCGACGTTGGCGGTGCTGGCGCAACTCGGTTTGCGGTTGCTGCACATCTACGGTCAGCATGAATATGCGCTGCTCTTGCACCCGGATACGCATCTCGACTTGCTCGATGAATTTGGCCGGCTCACGGCGCCGCGCCACGAGTTCACCGCGGCGTATCGCGCTCTGGTGGTTGCGCACCGCAATCTAACGGCGCTCGCACAGGGCGGACAAGCGGTGCGCGCGCAGGCCGAGCTGCTCCGTTTCCAAATCACCGAACTCGAAGCCGCGGCGCCGGAGCCGGACGAAGAATCACACCTCCAGCAGGAACGCGAGGTGCTGCGCCACGCCGAGCAATTGGCGCAAGCGTGTGACGGCGGCGAGGCGGCGCTGTACTCCGGCGACGATGCGGCGGCCCCGGTAGTCGCCCGCATCCACACGCAGCTGCGCGACCTCGCGCGCATCGACCCGCGCCTCGGCGAGATCGCCGCGTTGCTCGACACGGCGCATACGCAACTCGACGAGGCGGCGCTCCAGTTGCGGCAATACGCCAATCGCATTCATCACGATCCGGAACGGCTTGCGGCGGCCGACGAGCGGCTCGCACTGCTGCGCCAGTTGGCGCGCAAGCACAACTGCCGCGGCGATGAGTTGGCCGCGCAGCTCGAGACGCTGCGCGCCGAACTGGATCGCGTCACCGGCGCCGGGCTGGATCTCGAATCGGCGCAGCAGGCGGTGACCGTCGCGGCACGCGCTGCCTGGCGCAGCGCCGCCGCACTCTCCGCGGTGCGCCGCTTCGCCGGGAGCGAACTCGAGCAGCGCATGCACGCCGAGCTACCGACTCTGGGGATGGAAGGGGCAACCTTCAGCGTGCAGTTCGCCACCGCAGTGACCGCCGGCGAGCCGTCGGCGAGCGATCCATTTGCTCTCGTCGCCCCCGGCGATGCGCGGCTCAGCGAACGCGGCGGCGATCGCGTCGAGTTTCATCTCAGCGCCAACCGCGGCGAGGCGCCGCGCCCGCTCGCCAAGGTCGCCTCGGGCGGTGAGCTGTCGCGCATCATGCTGGCGCTCAAGGTGCTCACCGCCGGCGCCGGCGAGGTCGACACCCTGATCTTCGACGAAGTAGACACGGGGATCGGCGGCACCGTGGCCGACGCCGTCGGGCGCCGGCTCAAGGCGCTCGCATGCGAGCGGCAGATCCTGTGCATCACGCATCTGCCGCAGATTGCGGTCCACGCGGATCATCACTTCGCGGTCGAGAAGCGCGTCCGCAAGGGGCGCACGGTCACCAGCGCAAAGGCGCTGAGTCCCGACGAGCGCATTGTTGAGTTGTCGCGCATGCTGGGCGGTGCCGTCACCAGCCGCGAGGCCGAACGCTACGCGCGCCGCCTGGTCTCCGAAGCGCACAAAGGGCCTGCGGCCTGACGCTCTCGCAGGCTCGCAGAACTGGCTCGCAGAACTGGCTTGACATGTTTGCGAGGGTCGGCGTAGCATCCGCGCGCTTTTTGAGTTTAGGACGGGCCAGCATGCGGAGACGCCAGGGGGAACCTGGCCCCGTTGAAGGAGGAGGCGATGAAGGGTGTAGCTCGCACATGGATACTGGCAGGACTCGCGGTTCTCGGGTGGTCGATCG
>JBGOUW010000561.1:0-3238 GCA_041477755.1 Binatia bacterium | reverse complement strand
GAGACGACGCGGAAGAGGAAGCGGAGTTATCCGGACGGCACGAAGCTGCGCTTCAAGTGACATTGCCGTGTTTAGAAGGCCGCGACTACGAATCGGCGTCGGTTCCGATAGAGCGGATTCGGGCGGAGCGGACGAAGTCGGAGCCCTCACCCCGACCCTCTCCCAAAATGGCGAGGGGGGCGGGGCTTGAGCTGGATGATCACTTCGAATCGAGGAACACCTGATCGCTGCCGTCGTACGGTGGGCTGAAGATGACCAGCGCGGCTGTGGGACAATCGCCGGTGTTGACGAAACGGTGCGGCGTACCGGCGGGGATGGTCGCGGTGTCGCCGGCTTGCATTTCGATGGACTGCACGCCGATCCACTGGGTGCCGCGGCCGTGCAGTATGGTCGCGACCAGATCGTGTTGCGCGTGCAGATGTGGGCGCTCGCCGGTCCCCGGCGCGAGTTGCACGAAGTGGTAGCTGACGTGCGCCGTTGCGCCGAGACGCTCGGCGCGCACCGGTTGCCCTGGTGCCAGCGGGTAGCGGGCTGCGAGTTCGCTGAGATTCGTCGGCATGCCGGGCAGCACGACCTGCGGTGGCCTGTGCGCCGCGCAACCGACGACCCCAACAACCAGCAGCGCGAGCCACGATGATCGTCGCATGATGAAAGTGCTCATGTGATCACCATACCCGGGTGACCGGGGTTGAACGCAAGGGGAGAAGAGTCAGGCGCCGCTAGCGTCGGGTGACCGATCCCGCTATAGGTGACGCGTCTCCATGCCTAATCCCAACGAGTTTCCCCCAGATCCGCTTGTCGAGATCCAGAAGATCTTCGATCGCGTGCGCGACCGCTTCAGCCACCGCGGGCCGGCGCGCTTCAACCCGTGGCTCATCGTCGTCATCGGACTGCTACTGTATGCGCTGAGCGGCATCTACATCATCGCCCCCGACGAACGTGGCATCGTGCTGCGCTTCGGCCGCGTGGTGCGTGAGGCCGAGCCGGGGCCGGGCTATCACCTGCCGTGGCCGTTCGAAGAAGTGATGAAACCGGCGGTGACGCAAATTCGCAAAGAAGAGTTCGGCTTCCGTACCGTCTCGGTCGGGCCGCCGGCGCGCTATCGCGACGTCGATCCCGAAGCGTTGATGCTGACCGGCGACGAGAACATCGTCAAGCTGCAGTTCATCGTACAATTCAAAGTGAAGACCGGTGCAACCGGCGCCACCGAATTTCTGTTCAACGTACGCGACCCCGAAGCCACCGTGCGTGATGCGTCGGAGGCCGCGATGCGCGAGGTACTCGGCCGCAACGCCATCGACAACGCGCTGACCGAAGGCAAGGAGCAGATCCAGCAAGACGCGCAAAAGTTGCTGCAGCACATCCTCGACGAGTACCAGGTCGGCCTCGAGGTGGTGACGCTCAAGCTGCAAGACGTCGATCCGCCCGATCAGGTGTCGGACGCGTTCAAGGACGTCATCAGCGCGCAGCAAGACAAAGAGCGGCTAATCAACGAAGCGCGCGGCTACGCCAACGATGTGGTACCGAAGGCGCGCGGCCAGGCGGCGCAGCTGATCAACGAAGCCGAGGGATACAGCGCCGCCAAGATCCAGGACGCCAGCGGTGCGGCGCAGCGCTTCATCGCGTTGCAGCAGGAGTACGAGAAGGCGAAGGACGTGACGCGGCTGCGCCTCTACATCGAGACCATGGAGCAAGTGTTGCCGCGCATGAACAAGATCTTGCTCGATGACGTGGCCGGCAAGCAGGTCGTGCCGTATCTGCCGCTCGATCAAGTGATCAAGTTGAAGCCCGCCGAGGCAGGGAAGCAGTGATGGACCGCCGCTGGATTCCAATCCTTCTCCTGTTGGCCGCCGTCGTCGCCGGCTGGAACTTGGTCGCCTACACCGTGCCGCAGTGGGAGCAAGCGATCGTCGTCCAGCTCGGTGAACCCGTGCGCACGGTGCAAGAACCCGGCCTCTACTTCAAGCTGCCGCTGATTCAGAACGTCCTGTACTTCGACCGGCGCTTGCTCGCGTACGACTCCGCGCCGAAGGAAGTGCTGACCAAGGACAAGCAGCAGTTGCTGGTCGACAACTTCTCGCGCTGGCGCATCCGCGACCCGCTGCAGTTCTATCGCACCGTACACAACGAAGCCGGCGGGCAGTCGCGGCTCGACGATGTGATCTATTCGATCGTGCGCGAAAACCTCGGCCGCCACACGTTGCGCGAGATCATGAACGAGAAGCGTACCGAGGTGATGGCCGAAGTCACCAAAGAGAGCGACGCCAAGGCGCGCGACTACGGTATCGAGGTCACCGACGTTCGCATCAAGCGCGCCGACTTGCCGGAGAAGAACGAGCAGAACGTGTTCAACCGCATGCGCACCGAGCGCGAGCGGCTGGCGAAGAAATTCCGCGCCGAAGGCGACGAGGAAGCGCGCAAGATTCGCTCCGAATCGGACAAAGAAGTGCAAATCCTGACCGCCGAGGCACGCAAGCAAGCGGAGATCACCCGCGGCAAAGGTGACGCGCAAGCGGTGAAGATCTTCGCCGACGCCTACGGGCGCGACCTCGATTTCTACCAGCTGGTGCGTACACTGGAGGCGTACCGCAATTCGGTCACCGACGGCACTACGCTGATCCTCTCGCCCAACAGCGAGTTCTTCCGCTACCTCAAGCAGCTCGATCGACCGAAGGAGCGATGATCTGGCTGCGCATCGGCGCGGTCGGCTTGGCGGTGCTGCTCTACATCCGGTCGCCGATCGATTTGATTCCCGATCGACTCGGCCTGTTTGGCTTGCTCGACGATCTGGCGGTCCTGCTAGGATTCATCTTCTGGGCGCGTGGGCAACTGCGGCTGGCAAATCCGCCACGTAGGTCGTCCGCCGGGTTGAGCGACGGCGAATGGGATCCCCATCGCGTGCTGGGCATCGAGCGTAGTGCCACGCGCGACGAGATCGCGCACGCCTATCGCGAGCAGATGAAGCGCTATCACCCCGATCGGGTCGCCGATCTCGGTGAGGAGTTGCAGCAGTTGGCGCATCGCAAGGCCGTCGAGATTCAACGCGCGTACGAGGAGCTGGGGAAGAGATGAATCCCGTGCTGCCTTGCTGGGTTCCCTCTCCCTCTGGGAGAGGGTCAGGGTGAGGGCAACCAGGTAGCATCGGTGCGCACTAGCCCTCACCCCAGCCCTCTCCCAGAGGGAGAGGGAGCAGAGAGCCGCGACGGAACGTTCACCTTGAGTGCCGAGAACCCTTCAG
>JBGOUW010000530.1:0-3459 GCA_041477755.1 Binatia bacterium | reverse complement strand
GTCGGTGAGTTTGTTCTCGACCAAGTTCTTGCCGTCCATGACGATGAGCTTGGACGAGCGCAGGTCGTTGAAGTCGCAGTCGGAGGCTTGCAGCCCGTGGACCCATGGATGTCCCGGCGCCTGGTCGCCGTGCCACGTGTAGTTGGAGAAGTTGCGGCCCGCGCGCGCCTGCTCGTGGTCGACGCCGCGGATCTTGGCGTCGAGCAGCGCCATCGAGTTGTTGAGGCGGTACATGCCGTACTTGCCGATGACGCCGAGCAAACCCATGCCGCCGCGCATCTTGAGCGTGCGCGTGCCGGCGCCGCCCATCGCCTTCACCATCTCGGGCTGGTAGCCCTGGGCGAGGAGGCGCTTGGCGCCCACATCGCCGCTGTAGCTCGTAGCGATGGCGTTGAGGGCGCGCGCAATGCAGTCGAAGGCGTCTTCCCACGCGATCTGCACGAACTCGTCTTGCCCGCGAGCGTCGAATAGATACTTCGACCTCAGCTCCGGCGTCAGTTCGGGGAAGCCGGCATCGCACCACGCTTTCCAGCCGCGCCGTACGATCGGATGGCGCAAGCGATACGGACCGTAGAGAACACGGTGGAACGTGTAACCCTTGGCGCACTGTCGCGGGTTCCAGTTCACGGTCGCGTGGTTGCCGTAGAGGTCGGCGTACTTCTGGTAGTCGTAGGTCGCGCCGAGGCGGGTGACGATCCCGTTCCGGGTGTACGCACGCACGCGGCAGGCATGGGTGTCGTTGGGCGAACACACCCAATCGAACGATGCGTCGTAGGTGTACTGGTCGCGGTAGATCTTCTCCCAGCCGCGCGCGACCGCGCCGGCCAGTGGGTTCTGGTCTGGATCGGCGGCGGCCAGCAACCGCAGCGGGATACCGCCGGCCACCGCGGTCGTGCCTGTGCCGATGCCGAGCCAGCGGAGAAAATCGCGGCGGGTCAGATCGAAAAAAGGTTGGTCGCTCATCGCGGACCCTCCATTGCGGGTTCCCTCTCCCACAGAGACTGTCGATGTGTTCTGAGGCGTAGGGGCGATGCATGCATCGCCCTCCGTCTTCTCCGCAGTGACCACGTTGATTCGCGGGCGACGCATGCGTCGCCCCTACAAGGAACGGGAAATCTGCTGGAAAACAGCACAGCGACCGAGTTCATCGACAGTCTCCACAGGGAGAGGGAGAAGAAAGGAAGTCGGATCATCACCATTCTCACGGGTCGATCTTGAGTTCCTGCCAGATCGTCACCGATTTCTTGCCGTCGCGGTCGCCGGCGGCGCCGTTCCACACTGCGAAGGCGACCGGAACACTCGTCCCGGGCTGCAGCGACACCGCGCCCTCGCCTTTGCCGGCGAGTTCGCGGCGGAAAATCACGCGATACGAGTCGGTGCCGTAAACCCCCTTGGCGCTCACCGCTTGATTCATCTCCGGTCGTGCACGCAAGGTTCCGAAACCTTGCGCGACGAGATCCTCGGCGGCGCTGGTTCGCAGCGGGTTCGCGACGATGTTGCCCGCGCCCCACGCGGTGACGAAGGTCGGATTGAAATCGAGCGTCAACGCGTGCCGGGACGGCTGCTCGAGTGGGGACTTCGATACGTTGGGGTACGAGTCGATGCCGAGATTCGGGTACACCTTCTCGAGATCTTGGAATGCTGGTTCGAGATCGGCTTGCCGCTCTGACTTCCACATCCAGATGTTGACGAACTGACTCTTCTGCCCCATGGCGAAGAACGGCGGATCGGGCGTTCCCGACAATTCGACCGCGGCGGCATCGCGGAAATCCTGCGGTCGCATCGCCGTGGCATCGTGTGTCGCATCCGTCCACACCAGTTGCAGCGCGATCTCCGTGCCGTCGTGCAGCGCGCGCACCGAGAGTTCCTCCGGACGATCGTACCGCCACCACAACGGCATGAGATGGAGGTTGACCACCGGGGTGCGCGCCCACACGCCGGCGTCGGGATGATCGGGCAACGCATCGACCCGGGTGACCGGAATGGTGAAGCGTCGCATCTCGGCGCGCGCGCGCTGATCGTCGCTCGACAGGGAGCGGATGAAATGCGTCAGGTGCCACGCATCTTGTCCGTAGGCCCACTCGCTCATCGGCATCGGCGTGCCCGGCATGCCGGCGACGATGCGGCGATAGAGGTCCTGCGGTTCCGGGCTGCCCTTGAAGACGCCGGTGGTGAGGTCGCGCGGACGAATGGGATAATCGGCCTCGTCGCGCTGATCGGTTGCGCCGTCGCCGTGGCCGGTGGCACCATGACACGACGCGCAGCCGTCGCGGAACAGCTCGGCCGCACGTGCCTTCGCCTGGTCATCGTAGGCGGGTTCTTCAGCCGGCACGGAGATCAGCCCGGTGCCCTGGCTGCCGTCGCTCGCCGGCTCGCTGGCGGGTTTGACGACGATGGGAGATCCCGCGAGCGATTTGACGTACGCGACCAGCGCCCAGCGCGTGTCTTCCGGCAGGTAGCCCCACGCGGGCATGGCCGAACCTGGCATGCCGCGCGAAATGGTGCGGAACAGATCGTCGTCCGTCGGCACGCCGTCCCAGGTTGAGACTAGGCGGAACTTGCCGGTATGGAAGTTGCGCGGTCGCGGATACAGAAGATACGCCGCCGGTCCATCGCCGCGCCCTTCGGCGCCGTGGCACGGCGTGCATTGTTTTTCGAATACCTGCTTGCCGAGCGCGAGCGCCTCGGGTGTGGTCGGCGCGGTTCCGGCGGCGGCGACCACGGCGATAGCCACGATGCCGGCCGCGATGGCGACGGGCTTCATGTCACACCACGAGTTCGGCGCCGGCGAGCCGGGCCGCGCGCGTGTCGACCTCGCCCTGCTCAGCGACACTCAACAGGCGCGAGGCCATCGGAAACAGGATGCGATCCTCTTTGGCGATGTGATCGCGCAGGAGATGAACGATCTCCGCCGCGTTGGCGCGCTGGCGGTGTTGATCGCCCGAGCGCACGGCGGCGGCGAGATCACGGAGCAAATCGCCAAACGCTACGTGCTCCGCATTCATCACCGCCAATGGGCCCTGGACGAGGCTGAGGTGGCGCGCCAACACGGGAAACAGCGCTTGCTCTTCGAGGGCGAAGTGCTGGGTGACCTCGTGTTCGAGGTACGCACTGAACTCGGCGAAGTCGCCGCGGTCGTCGCCGGCGGACTCGATCGCTGCGAGGCGGCCGAGCACATCTCGATGTTGGCGGCTGAGTCGCTCCATGGTCGCATTCATTCGGCTCTCCTTCCGCGTGCTGGGTTGGAGCCAACCGCGTGCCATCGACCCGACCGCAACGGCACAGCGCCCATCACCTCCAGAAGACGCCTCCCATTCCCGACTCTGGGAGGCTGCGAGGACTCTATGATGCAAATCATGCAACTGAGTGCTGCGGCGGCGCGCGCATCGCTTGCCAGGCGAGCATCAACAGTTTGCCTGACCAATGTCAGTACCGCCGCTGCATGCGGAGTTATGAGAG
>JBGOUW010000009.1:0-22613 GCA_041477755.1 Binatia bacterium | reverse complement strand
GCGATGAAGTCGCCGAGCGGATCGCCGGCACTGCCGGGAAAGTAACCGACGTGCGGCGTGATCCGTGGCAGCAGATGATCGCCAACGATCATGAGCTTTTCCTTGCGCAGATACAGCACGCAGTGGCCCGGGGAGTGCCCGGGCGTCCAGATCACTTCGACCTCGAAGTCGCCGACGCGAATCACGTCGCCGTCGTCGATAAACGCATCGGGCGCGGTGGTGACATACAGACCGGACCAAAATTCCGCCGGCGACGGAATATGAGCGAAGCGATCGATCGGGATGCCGCAGGCCGCGAAGAACTTGACGGCCTCGGCCGGCCGCTCGTGCGGCGCAAACATGTGCGAGCGCTCGTATTCCGCCCGGTGCATGAACAGCTTCGCGCCGGTGAGTTCCTTGTACGCCTTCGACGTCCCGAAGTGATCCGGGTGATGGTGCGTGCAGATCAGCTTGGTGATCTGCGACGGCCGGCAGCCGACGGTGCGCAGCGCTTCTTCGAAGGTCTGAATGCTGTCAGTGGTGTTGACTCCGGTGTCGATCAGCGCCCACTCGTCGCCGCTGTGCAAGAGGAAGACGTTGACAATGGTCGGCCGCATCGGCAACGGCAAGTGGAGGATGAAAACGCCGGGCCACACTTCCCGGATTTTAGGTTCCATACGTCGCTTGAATACCGAGAGCGGGGGTGGGCTTACTCGTGCAAGCGATCTTGGACCGCGAAGGTGACGCGAATCTTCACGCGCCAGTGGGTGACTGTGCCATTCTCAACGCTGGCGGAGATGTCGTCGACGTGGACGTGGCGAATACCGTCGATGGTCACCGCCGCGCGCGCCAACGCGATGTTCACGGCGTCCTCGATGCTGTTCGCTGATGCGCCGGTCAACTCAATCGTCTTCTCGACCATCACGCACCTCCTGCGACCCGACCGTATGGAAGCGCTCCGCACCAGTCAAGCCAGCCGGCGTAGTTACGGTGTGGCTGACGGCTCGAAAGCCTCGCGCAAGACGCGTCCTGCGAGTTCATTGGGAACGGCTTTGCCTTTGATCGTACGCGGCATGCGCACGCCGAGTAGCCACGCGGCCGTGGCACCGAGGTCCGGATTGGCGGCTTGCGGCACCGCACCGTCGTCGGCCACCACTTGCGCCCGGACACTCGGATCGCCGCCTGTGATGAGGATTGGGATGTGCGATTCGTCCGGCCCGCCGTGATTGCCGAGCAATCCACCCACGCGTGGCGTGAACGGGTCGCCGAAGTGATGATGCGGCTTGGCCACCAGAATCAGCTCACCGGTGCGCGGATGCTCGAGGTGCCAATCGGGGTGCGCGTGCGCCAGGGTGAACTCGCCCCCGCCGTCGGCCGGATTTGGAACGCGGTACCACGCCTCGGCCACTTCCGGCTGCGCCAACGCAAGCGCGCGAACCTGGGCCATCCGCCGGCCATCGACGTCGCTGAGTTTTTGCGCGGCTGCCGCTGGCCAACGCGATCGACTCAACCGCTCCAGTGGCAACCGGGACCAAGTCGGTGAATCCGGCGCGCAGCAACTCGCGTCCGAACAGCACCAACGGATACGGGCGACCCTCCGCGCGGTTCGGTTCAACCGAGGAGAAACCGTGATCGGCCGTAATCATCAGTACCGTCCGCGACCAACTCTCCCGCTGTTGGAGGAACGCGATCAGACGCCCGACTTGCCGGTCCGCTTCGCTGAGCGCATTGTGCGCGGGCGCCGAGTCGGGTCCGAAAATGTGCGACGTACGGTCGACGTCGGGCAGCGCGGCAAACATGAAATCCGGCTGACGTTGCTCGATGGTCCGCACCACCTCGTCCATCGTACGTTGATCCGACGCGAAACCGACGCGCGCGTCGATCGCCTCCGATTCACTCGCGGCGTCGCCCCACAGCACGTCGGGTGCGCGTTGCTGATCGGGCACGACGGAGAACAGGTTGGCGAGTTTTGACTTACCGAACAACCCGGCGGTGACGAGCGCGGGGCGTTCCTTTTCAATCACCGTGAACAACGTCTCGACCTCGAGATACTGCGCCGACTCGGTACTGACCGGCGCGTGTGCCGGGTCCCGGTCCCAAAACGAGTTGCCAACGATACCGTTCGCAGCACTATAGGCCGCGGTCATGATGGCCGCATGGTTGGTGTTCGTCACCGATGGCATCGCCGCCCGCGCGGCGGAGTAGAACGTCGCGCGCAGCGTGCCCTGGTGACTCAGAGCCCAGAGTGTCGGGGTCGCCTGGTCGGTGAGACGCCGGGCATCGAGGCCGTCGATCAAGAGAATGTACACGTGTCGGGACTCAGCCGCGGTCGCGGCGGAAGCCATCACGACGGCAAGACCAAAGGTGACCAGCGACCGCGTTCGACTGATTCGCATCTCGCCCTCCATGCCTCGCGACCTTAGCGGGTTGCACCGGGGCGATGAAGTCGGCGGCGGCAAGAACCTGGCGCTCTGAACCAAAGAGGCAATGGGGTAACATCGGCCTCGTCCGCTCGTCTGCGGCTGCCACTCACTAAGGCGGTGCCCTCACGATGATATTCTGCTTGCGATCGCTGACTCGTCTGCGTTCGACACCCAGCACGTGGATTGCTCTGCTTAACGGTTGAAATGAGTGCAGTGGCAACTAACGAGGTGCCGGCCGAGCAGTCCGCGCCGGAATCCCTGAATCTCTTGATGATCGAAGACAACCCCGGTGATCGGCGGTTCTTCGGCGCGATGCTCCGCCGCGTCCCGCGTCTTGCGATCGCGGTCACGTACGTGGCCTCGCTCATGGAAGCGTCGGCGCGGCTCTCTATCGGCGACATCGACATCGTCCTGCTCGACCTCGGCTTGCCTGACAGTTGGGGGTTCGAAACCTTTACGCAGGTGCGGGCGGCAGCGCCGCGGCTTCCGATCATTGTCCTGACCGGATCGGACGATGAAGCGTTGGCGTTGCAAGCGGTGCGCGCCGGCGCGCAGGACTTCCTCATCAAAGGCCAGATGGATTCCAATCTACTCGGGCGAGCGATTCGCTACGCGCGCGAGCGCCACGCGGCCGAGACCGCCGTGCGCGAGTCGCAGACGAAGTTCGAGACAATTTTCCGCGAGTCGCTCGATGCGATGTTCGTCGTCGATGCGGTCACCCTGAGCATCCTCAACGCCAACCGGGCAGTGCAAGCCACCCTCTTGCACGAGCCGGACGCGCTCACGGGGCAAACCATTCACGTGCTGCTCGCCGATGATTCGACAGCCTCGATGGAGGAGATCCTGAGCCAGGTGCGGGTGTCAGGCGCGACCTTTGTGGAGCAGGAGTTCCGCCGAGCCGATGGTTCGCGCTGTCCGATGGACCTGACGGCGACGATGACCATGTGGGATCAGCGCGCGGCCATCGTGATCACCCTCCGTGATGTGACCGAGCGCAAGCGCGCTGCCGATGAGATTCGACGCCTCAATGCGGGACTGGAGCAACGCGTGCGCGAGCGCACCGCCGAGCTCGCCGCCAGCAACGCCGAGCTCGAAGCCTTCTGCTATTCGGTCGCGCACGACCTGCGCACCCCGTTGCGCGGAATCGACGGCTTCAGCTCGGTGCTGCTGGACGACGCGAATCAACTCGACCAGCCGAGTCGAGAGCACCTGTGCCGCGTACGTAGCGCCGCCCAACGGATGGGCCGCCTCATCGATGATCTGCTCAACCTTTCACGGATCACGCGGGCGCCCTTGCGGCGTGAGCCGGTCAATCTGACTGAACTCGCCCGCACAACTGTCCAGTCATTGCAGCAGGCACAGCCAGATCGCCGCGTCAGCATCCAGATCGAGGCGGACGTCGTTGCGCTCGGCGACCCTCAGCTGCTCAGCATCGCGCTCCAACATCTACTCGGCAACGCATGGAAGTTCACCAGCCATCACGCCGCTGCGCACATCGAGTTCGGCGTCATTCACGCGGGTGGCACGCCGGTCTATTTCGTGCGCGACGACGGAGCTGGGTTCGATGCGGTATACGCAGACAAGCTGTTCCGGCCCTTCCAGCGCCTTCACGGCATCGCCGAATTCGAAGGGACCGGCATCGGCCTCGCCACCGTCGCGCGCATCATCCAGCGCCACGGCGGTCGCGTGGGGACGAACGGCGTCATCGAAGGCGGGGCGACGTTTTCCTTTACACTCGCGCCGGATAGTGCCAGCAATGAGCCGCGCGAGTCCCCCGCGACCGACGGAGGCATCTGATGGCAGACAGGTTCATCCTGCTGGTCGAAGATAGTCCCGATGATGCGGCGCTCACGTTGCGCGCATTCGAGCGCAGTGACGCGGCACACGTGGACATCGAAATCGCTCGCGACGGTGTCGAGGCGCTAGATTTTCTCTTCGCCACCGGCGCGCATGCTGGCCACGATCCCAAGCGGATGCCGGTGTTCGTGCTCCTCGACCTGAAGCTGCCCAAAATGGATGGCCTGGAAGTCGTGCGCCGCCTGCGCGCCGACGCCCGCACCGCGCTACTCCCTGTGGTCATCTTTAGCTCGTCGAACGAGACCCACGACATCCGCGCCGCGTGGCAAAGTGGTGCGAGCAGCTACGTGTGCAAGCCGGTCGAGTTCGGCAAGTTTCGCGAAACGGTGTGCGATCTGGCCCACTACTGGTTGAACGTGAACCAGATCTCCGACGAACTCGACAGACGTTTGTAACCCCCGGCTCTTTCCTTTGCTCCATATCAAGTCGGCTCGCCTCGAACCGGCCCGACTCAACATTGCACTTTACGTTGGACACGTTCCGATTTAGGGTACTGGCTGACTGGTCCCGGGCTGCAGTGGAATGAGGCAAGCGGGGCGGTGGATGGACAAGTGATACGCAAACGCAAGCGACGCCGTACCGCCGCAGCAACGCCGCCACCGCGTCGCACCCGCGGCGCCGCGAGTGTGGCCAACGAACGCTACCGTGCGATCTCGGAGCTGGCGTCCGACTGGGCCTACGCGTTTCGCGTGGAGCCGGACGGACGACTCGTACACGAGTGGGTGACCGATGCGTTTCGGCGCGTCACCGGCTACGCCGAAGGCGAGATCGATGCACGCGGGGGCTGGCGCGCGCTGATTCATCCCGACGATCTGCCACAGGCGCTGGTACAGAATCAGCGGCTGCTCGCCGGCCACGCCGACGTCACCGAGTTTCGCATCGTAACCAAGCAGGGCGCGGTGCGTTGGATACGCAATCACTGCCGTCCGGTGTGGAACGACGCCGCGGGCCGCACGGTACGAATCTACGGCGCGGCGCAGGACATCACGGAGTTGAAGCGCTCCATCGCCGAATTGGTCGAGTGGAAGGACCGGTACGAGGCAGCGGTCAGAGCCAGCGGCCACATCCTCTACGATTGGAACGCCGGCACCAACGAGGTCACCTTCGCCGGCGACTACGAGCGCATCCTCGGCTACACGCCCGCGGACGTACCCCGTCAGTTGGACGACGCGCTCAGCATGACGCATCCAGATGACCTGGCGCGCTTCGAGCGCGAGGTGTCACGCGTGCGCCGGACGCGTGAACCGTTTCGACTCGAGTATCGCGTGCGGTGCAAGGATGGCCGCTATATCTGCGTGGAGGACCGTGGCTACTTCGTGACCGACAGCACGGGCGCTCTGCACATGGTTGGCTTCTTGATCGATACCACCGAACAGCGCCGGGCCGAGGAAGAGAAGGCGGTGCTTCTCGAAGTGGCGCGCGACATTACCGGTACGCTCGACCTCGACGAGCTGCTGGATCGTGTGCAACGGCGAACGGCGGAAGTCCTCCCGTGCGAGACCGTGGCCACGTTCTACTTTCACCCGACTGAGCAAGCCTTCCGCATCGTTTCCCACCACGGCGTACCACCCGACCTCATCGCCGCGGCGACCGCACTAAAGTTCTCGTACGGCGAGTTGTTCGGCGGGCGGCTGACCGGCGGGCAAACGATTGTGATCAATGATTTCCGTGAGCAGCCGTGGCTACCCGCCACGATCTACGAGCGCTTTCATCTTGCAGCGTTGGTGGCTGTGCCACTGCACGTCCGCGGGCGAATGCTGGGCTCGCTGGTCGCGTTCACCCAGACTAGCGGCCGGCGTTTCGCCCCCGACCAAGTGCAGCTGTGCGAGAGCATCGGACGACAGTTGGCGGTGGCGATCGAGGCCTCGGAATTGTACCGCGCGCAGCAAGACGAGGCGGAAGTCGCCGGGGCGTTAGCCCGGGTTGGCCGCGAATTGATCTCCTCGCTGAGCGCGCCGGTGTTGCAAGAGCGGCTGTGTCGGCTGACTACCGAAGTGCTCGGGTGTGACTACAGTCACGCGCTCATCTGGGAGCCCGAGGAGGGTGTGTTCAGCGCGGCCTCGGCTTACGGCTACACGTCGGAAGACTGGGAATCGCTGCGTCTCGTGAAAGTACCACGGTCGGTGATCGCTCCTTTCTTGCATCGGCTGGAACGCGATGGCTTCGTGCAGACCGCCTCCGAGCGCTCCGACCTCTTGCCACCCGCGGTGCCACGGGCCAGCCGCACGTTGCACGTCGCGTTGCGCCGGGGCGACGAGATCGTCGGGATTCTGACCGCCGAATACCGCGATCGCACCGATCCCTTCACCACCCGGCAGGAGCGGATCAGCCGCGGCATCGCGCAGCTGGCCTCGCTGGCGCTGGAGAATGCCCGCTTGGTGGCCGCACTCGAACATGCCAATCGGCTCAAGGCTGACTTCGTCGCGACCATGTCGCACGAGTTGCGCAGCCCACTGCACGTCATCATCGGCTACAACGATCTGTTGCTCGATGAGATGTTCGGCCACCTGACCGAGGCGCAGGCTGAGACCCTGCAGCGCATTCGTCAGCGCTCTCATGAGTTGCTCGATTTGGTCAACACGACCCTCGATCTGAGCCGGCTCGAAGCTGGCCGGGTGCCGCTCGACCTGCGCCCGGTGCGCCTCGAACAATTGATCGAGGAACTCGACGCGGAGACGCGGGTGGTGCGCGTCAAACCCGGCGTCAATTTTGAGTGGGTGAGCGCCCCCGATCTCCCCAGCGTGTTGAGCGATCCGCTCAAGCTGCGAGTGATCGTGAAGAACCTGGTCGTGAATGCCCTGAAATTCACCGACGCCGGATCCGTGACTGTCACGACGCAGTGCCGCGAGGATGGCGTAGAGATCGCCGTGAGAGACACCGGGATCGGCATCGAGCCTGCCGTCCAGCCGTTCATATTCGAACCCTTTCGGCAGGCGGACAGCGCGCACGCGCGCGGCGCCGGTGGAGTCGGCCTCGGCCTCTACATCGTGCGGCGGCTGCTCGACCTGCTCGGCGGCAACGTGACGTTTGAGAGCGAACCCGGTCGCGGCTCGTGTTTCCGCGTGTGGATTCCGCGCACCTACAGCGCCGCAGGCGCGGCGCGTCAACTCACCCGCGAGCGCACGCTGTCTCCGAACTGAGTTTCGGCGATCTTGCTCTCGCGCCACGCGCGCGCTACGCGACAACCATGACCCAACCGGTGCACATCCCCGTGATGCTGCCTGAGGTGCTCACGCATTTGGTAACCGGCGCGGGCGGCCGCTTCGTCGATGCCACCATCGATGGCGGCGGGCACACTGCCGCCATCCTGGAGCGCACAGCGCCCGCGGGGCGCGTGCTGGGGATCGACCGTGATCCGGATTTGCTCACGGCCTTGCGCGGCACGCTCGCGGCGGAAGTAGAATCAGGCCGCCTCGTGCTCGCCAGCGGGAGCTTCCAGGCCCTGACCACCATCGTCGAGGCCAGGCAATTCGGTCCGGTCGACGGTGTCTTGTTCGATCTGGGACTAAGTTCCTACCACTTCGACGTCAGCGGCCGCGGGTTCAGCTTCATGCGAGGTGAACCGCTCGACATGCGCTTTGATCCGACCGACACCGCGATCGAGACCGCCGCCGACATCCTGCGCACGCGCACCCCCGACCAGTTGCGGGCGATCTTCCAGAGCTTCGGCGAGGAGCGCTTCGCCGGCCGGATTGCGGGCCGTATCGTGATCGAGCGCGAACGGGCGCCGATCACCACCACTAGCCAGCTGTTCGAGCTGATCGCGGCGGCGCTGCCGGCGCGCCTGCGCTGGCGGGCGGCGCGCTCGGCGGCACGCATCTTTCAAGCGCTCCGCATCGCCGTCAACGATGAACTCGAGGCCATCAGTGAAGCCCTGCCGCAAGCCCTGTCCCTACTCAACCCGGGTGGTCGCCTGGTGGTGATCGCCTTCCACTCGCTCGAAGACCGCATGGTGAAGCAGTTCTTCGTCGCCGAGCGGGGCGCCGGCCGCGTGCGGGTGGTGACCAAGCGACCGCTGCGCCCGACCGAGGCGGAAGTGGCCACCAATCCACGCGCCGCCAGCGCGAAGTTGCGCGTCGCCGAGAAGTTGTGAAGAACCCTTCTCTGTAACTTGTGCTTGACCGCGTCCATCGCCGGGGCGTAAGTTCGACTCCAAGTGTGCGAGGTAGCTGCCGCACGCTGGACGGGTCGGCTGTGAAGTTGGGCGCGAGGGTGGTGAGAGATCCAGCGGCAGCCCGCACGGCACGGGCTGGCCATGGTG
This sequence comes from Binatia bacterium, assembly GCA_041477755.1. Taxonomy (GTDB): domain Bacteria; phylum Desulfobacterota; class Binatia; order HRBIN30; family JACQVA1; genus JACOST01. The sequence goes on along the minus strand of JBGOUW010000009.1, from coordinate 14,093 downwards.
TTGATACCTTCCGCTGAACCAACAGACGAGAGTTCTGTGCTGCGCGTGGTTTTGGCCGACGACAGTCCAGATGATTCGCAACGCACCATCGCCGCACTTCAGACCGAGTTTCCTCAGCTCGAGATCATCCAGATCGCCAGCGCCGCTGCCTGGGCGGAGGTGCTCGCCGCTGGTGCGTTTGAGCTCGTCGTCACCGAGTACCGCCTGAATTGGACCACCGGCATGGCATTGCTGCGCGACACCAAGGCGCGCCGGCCGCACGCGCCTGTGGTCATGGTCACCGAGATCAGCAGCATCGCGGCGGCGGTGGCGGCCATGCAAGGCGGCTTCGACGACTACGTGCCGAAGAATGATCTCGGCCGCTTGACCGCCGCAGTGTGGGAAAGCCTCGACCGCGCGCGCCGCCGCATCGAAGGCAGCGCGGCGGTGGCGGAGTTCAGTCGCTCGGAAGAGCGCTACCGCACCTTGCTCGAACTCACGTCGGACTATCCGTTCACCCTCCGGGTCGAATCCAACGGCACGTTGGTGCGCGAGCGCTTCGGACGCGATACGCCGATCCTCGGCTACGCGCCCGAGGAGTTCGATGCGCGCGGTGGATGGGCCAATGCGATGTATCCGGGCGACCTGCCGGGCGTGCTGGAGCTGCTCGATCGTCTGCGCGCCAACGAACAGGCGCAGACCGATGCGCGATTCGTCACCAAGAGCGGCGAGGTGCGGTGGTTCCGCCTCGTCGCGCGCCCGGTGTGGGATGCGGCGCAGCAGCGCGTCGTGCGCGTCCACGGTGCCGCGCAAAACGTCACCGAGCAGAAGCAGGCCGAAGCGGCCCTCCAGGTCTCGCAAGCGCGCTACCGCGCCGTCTCCGAGCTCACGTCGGATTTCGCCTACTCGTTGCGCGTCGAACCCGACGGCGGGTTGGTATTCGACTGGGCCACTGGCGCCTTCTCGGCGATCACCGGCTACACCTTCGAAGAAATGCGCGATAGCGACGACTGGACAAGTCGCCTGCATCCCGATGATTTGCCCGTTGCGTTGCAGCACCGCGAGCGCATATTCGCAGGCAAGCCCGACGTGTTCGAGTTTCGGATCGTCGCCTCCGACGGCTCGCAACGCTGGTTGCGCAACTACGCCCGCCCGGTATGGGACGAGACTTCCGGCCGGGTCGTACAGGTGTTCGGCGCGGCGCAAGACATCACCGAACGCAAGGAAGCTGAGGAGCAATTGCGGCACAGCCACGTGCTGCTGCGCGCGATCAGCGAGGGCACGACCGATGCCGTGTTCGTGAAGGACCTGCGCGGCCAGTATCTGCTGATCAATTTCGCCGGCGCGCAAGTGCTCGGCGCCCCCGTCGACGCAGTCATTGGCAAGGATGATACGGCGTTTTTCTCGCCCGACACTGCGCGCGAGATCATGACCCGCGACCGTCGCGTCATGCTCGCAGGCGAAACGCAAACGTACGAAGAAGTCGGAACCGTTGCCGGGACGACGCGTACCTACCTCTCCACGAAGGGGCCGTATCGTGATCCGCGCGGGAACGTCATCGGATTGTTCGGCATCTCGCGGGACATTACCGAACGTAAACGCGCGGAGGAAGCGCTGCGCGAGAGCGAAGCGCGCTTTCGGGCCGTCGCCGAGACGGCCAAGTCTGCGATCTTCATCCAAGGCGAAACATTCCGCTATGCCAATCCGGCGACCGAAGCTATCACCGGATACTCGCAGGCCGAGATCTTGGCGATGAACTTCTGGGACGTTCTCGATCCGGACTTTCGAGAACAGGTGCGTATCCTTCCGCTTGCGCAGCCGCAGGATGAGCCCGGGGTACGTCATTCTGAGATCAAGATCAGTACCAAGAGCGGCGAAGCGCGCTGGCTCGACGCGGCCGGGGCGATCGTCGAGATCGGCGGACAACCGGCTGTGCTCGGGATCGCGTTCGACATTTCCGAGCGCGTGCGCGCGACCGAAGCGCTGCAGGCCAGCGAGGAACGCTATCGCGAACTGGTGGAGAATGCCGAGGACATCATCTTCTCCATTGATCCAACCGGACAGATTACATCGATCAACCAGGCGGTGGAGGGGATAACTGGCTACACCCGTGCCGAAGCCATGGCGATGAACTTCGTTTCAGTGATTGCCCCCGACCAGCTCGCGCACGCGCAAGAGGCCTTCCTGCGTCAACTGCAGGGCGAGAAAACCCCGGCGTTCGAACTGGACATGATCGGAAAGCACGGGCAGCGCATCACGTTCGAAGTAACCTCCAGCACGCAGTACCGGGAGGGTGTACCGGTGGCGATTGACGGCATTGGGCGCGACATCACCGAACGGCGGCGCGGCGAAGCCGAGAAGGCGGCGCTGCTCGAAGTCGCTCGCGATATCAGTGGGACGCTCGACTTCTCCGAGCTGCTCGCCCGCGTGCAACGACGTACCGCTCAAGTGCTGCCGTGCGATGCGGTCATCACCTTCTCATGGAACAACGCGCAGCAAGCCCTGCGCGCCATCTCGCATTGCGGCTTGGCCCCGCACTCGGCGGCGGACCTCGACGCGCTCACCTTCGGGCAGCCCCTCTTCGGCGACCAGGAGCGCGCTGCCGAGGCGGTGGTGATCAATGACATTCACGCCCAGCCGTGGGTGCCGGTCGAGATCTGTGAACGTTTTCATATTGCCGCACTGATTGCAGCGCCGTTACACATGCGCGACCGGCAGTTCGGCACGTTGGTCGCCTTCAGCCGCTCCCCCGGCCACACCTTCAGTGCGCGCCAGGCGGAGCTGCTCGACGCCATCGCCCGCCAGCTGGCAGTCGCCATCGAGGCCAGCGAATTGTACGAGGCATTGGAGGAAGAGGCGGCGGTCTCCAGCGCGCTCGCCCGCGTCGGACAAGAATTGATCGGGTCGCTCGATCAAGGCGTGCTCGTCGATCGCCTGTGTCGACTCACCCGTGAGGTGTTGGGGTGTGACTACAGCCACGCCTATCTGTTGCACCGGAACGGCGAGGTGTTCGTGCCGTCGGGCAACGCCGGCGATCCCGTGGAGCTGTGGGAGGCGTTCCGCGTACTTCATCTGCCGCGGACCCATCTCGCCAACCTGCTCGATCGGCTCGATCGCGATGAGGTGGCGCAAGTGGTCAACGATGAACCGGCCGATTTGCTACTGGGGGAACGGCCGAGCCTCTTCGGAGTCACCGCGACCATGTTCGTACCGCTGCGTCACGGCGGCCAGATTTTCGGCTTGCTCAGCGCGGGCTATCGCGGCCGACTCTTGCCGTTCACCGAGCAGCAGCAGCGTACCGCTCGCGGGGTCGCGCAGCTCGCGTCGGTAGCGCTAACGAACGCCCACCTGGTCGAGGAGCTTGCGCGAGCCAACCGGCTGAAGTCGGACTTCGTCGCCACCATGTCGCACGAGCTCCGGACGCCGCTGAACATCATCATGGGATACAATGATCTCCTGCTCGATGGCGCGTTCGGACCGCTCGCACCGGAACAGGCCTCGCGCCTGCGGCGCGCCGACTACAGCGCGCGCCAGCTCCTCGAGTTGATCAACGCGACGCTCGATCTCAGTCGACTGGAATCGGGCCAAGTGCCGCTGGATCTGCACGAGACGGGTCTGGGTGACTTGCTGGCTGAGGTCAACAACGAGCTGTACGAGGTGCGGCAGCAGAAACCGAGCGTCCAATTCGTTTCGCACTTGGCGCCGGGGTTGCCGCCGCTACAAACCGATCCGCTCAAGTTGAAGGTCGTGGTAAAAAATGTGATTGCCAACGCATTGAAGTTCACTCCACGAGGTCAGGTGCGTCTCGAAGCGCACGTGCGCGATGGTGGCGTGGAGATCAACATCGCCGACACTGGCGTTGGTATCGCGCCGGAGTCGTTAGGGGTAATCTTCGAACCGTTTCGCCAGGTAGACGGCTCGTCCACGCGCCGCTACGGTGGGGTTGGGCTTGGCCTGTACGTGGCGCGCCGCTTGGTGGATATGCTGGGCGGGACAATCACCGTCGACAGCCAGGTCGACCGCGGCTCGACGTTCCACATCTGGGTACCGACCGACACCCGCTCGGCGCGGCAAGCGGAGACCGGGTAAAGCCGAACGGCGCTGGCGGCCGGTCGTCGACCGGTTGCAGCCGACGCGCTCAGCTCAGCTCCTTGCTCGAGTAGCCAAGAATCCGGCGTGCGATGATGAGCAGATTGATCTGCTGTGTGCCTTCGAAGATGTCGTTGATCTTGGCATCGCGCATCCACTTCTCGAGCAGGATCTTGCGCGAGTAGCCGAGCGGTCCCATCAGCTCGACTGCCTTTTGCGTCACTTGGGTGACCGCGAGCCCCGCTTTCGCTTTGCACATTGAGGCTTCCAGGCTGTTCTGCATTCCTTGGTCCATCATCCAGCACGCGCGCCACGTGAGCAGGCGCGCGGCTTGCAAGTTGGCCTCCATGTCCATGAAGTCGCGCTCGATGGTGGTGAGGGTGTGCGCGGGAGCGCCATAGCGAATGGCGACGCCCTCCTTGGCGAGCGCCGCGCGAGTGTAGTCGAGCGCCGCGCGGCCGATGCCCAGCGCGCTTGCGGCGACGATCGGACGGGTCGAGTCGAACGTGGCCATTACCCCCTTGAAACCTTCGGTGGTTTTTTTCACCTCGGCGGTACCGAGCAGATTGTTGAGCGGGATGCGGCAGTCCTCGAACACGATGGTGGCGGTGTCTGAGGCGCGGATGCCCATCTTCTTTTCGAGGCCGGTGACGGTCATGCCCGGCGTGTGGTGATCGACGACGAAGGCCTTGATACCGCCGCGGCCGGCGGACTTGTCGACGGTGGCCCACACGACCACAAAGCCTTCCGATTTCTCGACCGCCATGTAGCCGCTGGTGCAAAAGATCTTAGTGCCGTTGAGCACCCAGTGGTCGCCATCGCGCACCGCGGTGGTGGTGATGGCGGCGGAGTCGGAACCGCAGCTCGGCTCGGTGATCGCCATTGCGCCCCACTTGGGTGCGCCTTCCTTGAAGCGCGCGAGGAAGCGCTCCTTCTGCTCGGGCGTGCCGGCGGCCATTACCGCGGCGCCGCCGAGGCCGGGGTTGGGGATGCTCAGATAGAGGCCAGCATCGCCCCACGACAGCTCTTCGATGGTGACCGCGGCGCTGAGGCTGCGGGTGGCGGGGCCCTCTTTTTTCGCAGCCTTGCCGTCGCCGCCGATGCTGACGGGATTCATCTTCGAGGCGTTCCACGTCATCTCGAAGAACTCCATCGGCTTGTCGTGCTCGCGCTCGTCGTATTCGCGCGAAATGGGCCGCATCGCCGACTCCGCCAGCATGTGAATCATGTCGCGGCTGCGTGCGATGTCGGGAGATAGTTCGAAGTCGATCATGGTGACCTCCGTTCTCTCACTCCAGTACGTTTGGGACCCGCGAAAACCACGACTCCCTAGATCATTACCAAACCCTCGAAGATGGCGATGCCACGCCCGTTGCGCGCCCACAGCTCGACCGGATGTTCGCGGATATAGCCGTGGCCGCCGAGTACTTGCACGGCATTGTCGGTGACCTTCATCACCATGCTGGCGGCGTAGTGCTTGGCGAGCACCGCCTCACGGGTGGCGTCTTCACCGCGATCGATCTTCCACGCCGCTTCCCAGGTGAGTAACCGGGTGGCGTCGATCTCGATCGCCATCTCGGCGAGCATGAACGCGATCGCTTGCTTCTGCGCGATGGCCACGCCGAAGGCTTTGCGGTCCTTGGCGTAGTCGCGCGCGTACTCGAAGGCAGCGCGCGCCACGCCTACCGCTAGCGCGGCCAAGCCCACACGCGAGCGGTTCATCAACGCGGGAAAATCGCACGCCAGCTGGTTTGTCGCCGGTACCGTGCACTTGTCGAAATCCATCTCGTCGGTTTCGAGCGCCTTGAGACCCATGTTCTTCTCGCGCTCGACGCGGACAACGCCCGCGGCGCCTTTGTCGACGAGAAAGCCGCTGGTCACGCCGTCGCTGGTGCGCGCGTAGACCAAGACTTGTTCGGCGCTGCCACCAATGGGGACGAAGCACTTCGCACCGCTGAGGGCAAAGCCGCCGTCGCTGCGCTGCGCGATTGTGCCCAACTGGGTGAGGTCGAAACCGAAGCGCGGCTCCATCACCGCAGCAGTCGTGGCGCGGAACTGGTTCGCGCAGAATGCCGGCAGGATGCGCTGCTGCTGTTCGGGTGTGCCGGCGAGAATGACCGGATAGAGCAACAGCCGTGGCGCGAGCAGATGGAGCGCGATTGCGAGATCGCCCCACGCGAGTTCCTCGGCGACCAGCGCGCCGCTGATCGCCGAAATTGGTTCGCCAGCGCCGCCGTGCGCTTCCGAGATCACGCTCTGCACCAGCCCCAACTCCCAACCTTGCTGAATCAGCGCGCTCGGGATCGCCCCGGTCTCGTCCGCTTCGTGGGCGGCCGGACGGATCTGTTCCTGGGCGAAGCTCGCGACCGTATCGCGAATGAGCTGTTGGTCTTCGCTCGGTTGGAAACTCACCATGGCTAGCTCCTCCTCGCGCGCGGCTTTGCGGGCGCCGCGGCACGTGTGCGGCGATGATTGTGATTCGAGTGCGAGCCGGCGGCGAGCCAGCTGAGGTACTGTTCGATGAACGCCTCGAGTGTGGCCTGCAGCGAAATCGCCTGCGGATCCTGATAGTACTGGATCTCCGCCCCCATGACGGCACCTGCGTACACTTCGGCGGCAACCGCGGCATCGATGTTGGGCCCGAACTCCCCGTGGCGCTGCCCACTCTGCACCAGTGTTTGCAAGAACGTCCGGAAGCGCTGCATCATGGCCCGGAACTCCGCCGACAACGGCGCGTTGGTGTCGAGTGCTTCGACCATCAACGTGATGATCATGCGCCGGTGATTGCTCTTGGTGGCGTGGTCGAGACACACCTGCGTCACCTGCCGCAAGCGCTCGGCCGCCGACGTCACCGTCCGCACCTCGCCGACTACGCGGTTCTCCCACTGTCCGACCCGACTCTTGACCGCCTCGAAGAGCAGTTCACCTTTGTCTTTGAAGTGATAGTACAATGCCCCCTTCGTAACCCCGGCCTCGCGCGCAATGCGGTCGATCGAGGTTGCCTGGTAGCCGAAGCGGGCGAAGCAATCGATGGCGACATCGAGCAGCTCACGCCGCGATTCGCCACCTCGGCTCTGCGCTATCACTTGCATACTGAACGTTCAGTATGCTGATTTGACGCTCCGTGTCAATGGGACAATTCGCCAACGGCCCCACCCCCTTTGCGGGTTTGGCGCACCCCGAATTGACTCACCGCCAGCCCGGACATAAGCGTGGCGGCGATGAAGATGAAGGTGGATGACTGGATCACCGCGGAGCTGGCGCGGCGCGAGGCTGCCGGGCTGCGGCGCGCGTTGCGATGGATTGAGTCGGCGCAGGACGCCTGGGTCACGCTCAATGATCGGCGCGTACTGATGCTGTGCTCGAACAACTACCTCGGTCTCGCCAATCATCCGGCGGTAGTCGAGGCCGCGTGCGCGGCGGCGCGCGATCAAGGATTCGGTGCGGGGGCATCACGACTGGTTTCGGGCTCGATGCGTGCGCATCGCGAGCTTGAAGAGCGCCTCGCGGCGTTCAAAGGCACCGCAGCAGCACTGCTGTTCAGTTCGGGTTACCACGCCAATGTCGGCGTAATCGCGGCGCTCGTTGGCGACGGCGATCTGGTGTGCAGCGACGCACTCAATCACGCCAGCCTCATCGACGGTTGCCGCCTATCGAGGGCGCAGCTGCGAGTTTACGGGCATTGCGACCTCAGCCAACTCGATACCGCGCTGCGCACGCCCGCACGCCGCAAGCTGATCGTCACCGATTCGGTGTTCAGCATGGATGGTGACATCGCGCCGCTCCGCGAGATCGGCGTGTTGGCCGAGCGTCACGGCGCAATGGTGATGGTCGACGAGGCGCACGCCACCGGCGTGCTTGGCCCGTCGGGTGCCGGCGCGGTCGAATTGTTGGGGATGAAGGATGCGATGACCGTCCAGATGGGGACGCTCGGCAAGGCGCTCGGCTCTTTTGGCGCCTTCGTCGCCGGCAGTCGCCAGCTCATCGACTTCCTCGTCAACACGGCGCGCAGCCTGATTTACACCACCGCGCTACCTCCACCGGTGGTAGCCGCGGCAGCGGCGGCGCTGACGGTGGTTGAGACCGAGCCGACCCGCCGCGCGCGCGCGCTGGCCAACGCGGCACAGCTGGCCGCGGGCGTGCGCGCTCTCGGCTTCGCGGTGGCTGCCGAGGGCACGCCGATCGTTCCGGTGCTCATCGGCGCCGCGAGCGAGACTATGCGCGATTGCGAACAGTTGCTGGTCGATGGCGTGTTCGTGCAGGGCATCCGGCCACCGACGGTGCCCGCCGGTACGTCGCGTCTGCGCGCGACCACCATGGCGACGCACCAGCCGGGCGAGATTGAAGGGGCGCTTGCCGCCTTCGCACGTCTGACCGACCAGCGCGGCGTCGCCCACGCATGACGACGTCCGCTGAACCGACGGGTTTCTTCGAACTCGCCGAGTGGGACCACAAATATCTGTGGCACCCGTTCACCCAGATGCGCGATTGGCTCGCGCAAGAACCGCTGATCATCGTGCGCGGCGAGGGCAACTATCTCATCGACGCGCAGGGTCGGCGCTACCTCGATGGCGTGTCGTCGCTGTGGTGCAACGTCCACGGCCATCGCAAGCCAGAGCTCGACGCGGCGTTGCACGCGCAGATCGATCGCATCGCACACACCACGATGCTCGGCCTTTCCAACGTGCCGGCAATCGAACTGGCGCGGCGGCTGGTCGCGATCGCGCCGGCCGGACTGACTCGCGTCTTCTACTCCGACGCCGGCGCGACCGCGGTCGAGATCGCACTCAAGCTTGCGTACCAATACTGGCACCTCAAAGGCCAGTCGCAGCGAGACACGTTCGTGTCGCTCACCGAGTCGTACCATGGCGATACGCTTGGCGCGGTCAGCGTCGGCTATTCGGAAGCCTTCCACCGCTACTTCAAGCCGCTGTTGTTTCCATGCGAGCGGCTCAATCCACCGCACGTGTTCCGCTGGCAGCGTGGCATGTCGGAGTCGCAGGCCCTGGCGATGGCCGTTCAAGAAGCGGCGGACCTGCTCGCCCATCGTGGCGATCGCATCGCGGCGTTGATCGTCGAGCCCATGATGCAGGGCGCCGCGGGCATGTGGAGCCAACCCCAAGGCTACCTGGCTGCGTTGCGCGAGCTGGCACACAAGGCCGGCACGTTGCTGATCTGCGATGAGGTGGCTACCGGCTTCGGCCGCACCGGGAAGATGTTCGCCGTCGAACACGACCGTGTCAGCCCCGACATCCTGTGCGTTGGTAAGGGCATCACCGGCGGCTACCTGCCGCTGGCAGCGACGCTGACCTCGGAGGAAATATTCGCCGCGTTCCTTGCGCCCTACGAAGATCTCAAAACCTTCTTCCATGGGCACACGTACACCGGCAATCCCCTCGGCTGTGCCGTGGCGCTCGCCAACTTGGAGCTGTTCGGTACGGAGCGGGTCATCGAGCGGGTGGCCAGCCGCTCGACGCAACTCGCCCAGGTTTTGCGTTCGGATTTTGCCCCTCTCGCGCACGTGGGCGACATTCGCCAGTGGGGACTGATGGTCGGAATCGAACTGGTTCGAAACGTGACGACTCGCGCACCCTATGACCCTGCAGAACGGGTTGGCGCGCACGTGGTTGAACGGGCACGCGCGCTAGGCGTGATCCTGCGCCCGCTCGGCAACGTGATCGTCCTGATGCCGCCGCTAAGCATCACCGCCGAAGAGCTGGCGACCCTCTGTCACGTGACCCGCCAGGCGATAGACGAGGTGACGCGTTAGGTCGCATAGCGTCGCGTTCGTAACACTTACAAGGTTTTGGTCATCTTTTGCACACATAACTGTCCATTTCACGGGGCACTTTGCGGAGGGCTGCTCAATGCAGCCCGCCGGCGAAGGTACGGCATGAGCATTGCTTATTCGTCGACTACGGCGGAGGACAAAGATGCAGCCCCCATTCGCAGAAGCCATCGGGTTTGAAGTCCAGGATCTCATGGAGTTGGATCGGCTCCCCGGCGTCCCACTGCTGGGATTCCTGTCGGGAACGGTGATCAGCCTCGGGTTGTGGGCGCTGATCAGTTGGGTGGCGCTCCATCTAGTCGCCTGAACATCCGTTTCCTTTCGAGCGTCATCTGTTACAACGGGCTGGTCGTCGGACGAGCCCGTGCTTTCTCCCAACACTATTTTCATCACTGGTACCGACACGGGTGTCGGGAAGACCACCGTCGCCGCCGGATTGGCCGCAGCGCTGTGCGCCCAAGGAACCCACGTTGGGGTCCTCAAGCCGGCGGAGACTGGTTGTGCGCTCGACGCCAACGGCGAGCGCATTGCTGTCGATGGTCAACTGTTAGCGTTTTTCTCCGGCTGTGATGCGGCCGACGACATCATCTGCCCGTACCGCTTTCGCGATCCGCTCGCGCCCCGAGTGGCGGCCGAGCGGGAGGGACGGACGATCGACATCAACGTCATCACAACCGCCAGCGAACACCTCGCCGCCACTCACGACGTGGTGTTGGTGGAAGGAGCCGGCGGCCTGCTGGTCCCGTTCGTTGATGCCTTCACGTTCGCTGACCTGTGTCGGCGGCTGCACGGACGCTTGGTGGTCGTGGTCGGCAACAAACTCGGCGCGATCAATCACGCATTGCTAACCCTGCGGTACGCGCAACAGGTTGGCTTGCCGCTCGTTGGCTACGTTGTGAATGCGCTGACTCCCACTCGCGATCTGGCCGCAGAGACGAACGTCGCGCTGCTGCATGAGCTCCTCGGGCCACCGCTGGGCGTGATCCCCTGGCTCGGCGCGGTGAACCAAACTGAGACCGACCGCGAACGTCTCGCCCGATTGTTCGCCGAACGCATCGATCTCAACGCGTTGCGCTGACCCTATCGTCGCATCGCGGCAGCGATGGCGGCCTGATAGACGACTTTCAGCGGCACCTGCTTCTCGTTCGCCAGCCGGCGGCAGTCTTCGTACTCGGGAGCAATATTGTCGTGGCCGTCAGGGCCGTGCGCGATCTTCACGCTGGCGATTCCAAACTCCGTCGTGACCTGCACCGTTTCACGCGGCAGGATCTGGCGTCGCACCGCATGGTAACGCACGCCGATCGCCGTGGTCTCCGCGAAGATGATCGCGGCTAGTCGCTCGCGATCGATCTCTGTACACAACACGTTGAGCACGATGCCAGGGCGATTTTTCTTCATATGTACCGGCGTAAGGTACACGTCGCGGGCGCCGCTGGTGAGAAGGCGCTCCATGACATGGTCGAACAGTTCAGGGTTCGCGTCGTCGATGTTGGTGGCGATCAACACGAGTTCGTCTTCACCGAGCGCAGCCATCGACTCACCCAGGACTAGGCGCAAGACGTTGGGCCGGTCCGCCAGGCGGCGAGTACCGGCACCGTAGCCTACGGCCGTAATACGCATCGGTGGCGCGCTCGGTCGCGCAAGTGTCGCAACGATCGCGGCGCCGGTCGGTGTCACTAGCTCGCCTTCGCCGTCTTGGGCGCGGACCGGCAACCCGCGCAGCAGTTCGACCGTCGCCGGCGCCGGCACCGGCAGCGGCCCATGTTGCGCGCGCACGATGCCCGAGCCGAGCGGCAGCGGCGACACGTACGCCGCTTCGATGCCGAGCGCTGCGAAGCCGATCGCAGTGCCAACCACATCGACGATCGCGTCGACGGCGCCAACTTCGTGGAACTCGACCTCGTCCGGCGCGATGCCATGCACGCGTCCCTCTGCCTCCGCCAGCCGCGTGAAGATCGCCAGCGCCATGCTCTTCACGGCAGCACTGAGCCCGCTATCGTGGATCAGCGCGCGAATGGTGCGAAATGGTCGGTGATGGTGCTGCTCGTGCCCGTGGTCATGATGGTCGTGCACGTGGACCGAAAACTGAGTCGCCCCGATGCCGTTGACCTGCACCTGTGCGGCGTCCAGCTCGTAGCCGGCGACGGGCAGTTGCTGCAATTCCGTTTTGAGTCGATCGAGGGACAAACCGAGCGCGAGCAACGCGCCAACGGTCATGTCGCCGCTGACGCCGGAGAACGCGTCGAAGTAGGCGATGCGCATGCGAGCATCGTAGCACGCAGGTGGCCGCGACCGGCAACCGAGCGCGCAGTGCCGAGTTAGAACGGACGGCGGAAGTCGCCGCTGTGTGCGGTGTACTGCTTCATCTGGATGCGCATGGCGATCTCGCTAACGCGAAACACGCGTGCCATCTCCCGCACTACGGTGTCCGGATAGTCGTGGCGCAGGCGATAAGGCAGATGTTGGTCCAGCATCCACAGCGGTATCAGTAGCGCCGCCGCACCAAAGTCTGCCTCGCGTTCGAGTAGCGGGCGCTGACCTTCGGCGTGCTCGGTGGTGCGGCAAGCCGTCAGGTCTTGCAATTGGCCGCGGCCGAAGTGCAGTTCAGCGTGAATGATCTCGTGCGCGAGCGTGAAGCGCAGACGCGGGCGAGGATTGTCTTTGCGCAGATGAATCGTTTTCTGCTCACCGTCGGGGGTCAGGAACAACTGGCCATCGAGGCCGAGCGGCAACTCCACTTCGAACACCTTGTAGGAATCGTGTGCGCTCAGAAACGGCTCGAAGTGAAACGGGGGGTGTCGAAAATCGACGCGGCGGTGAATGTCATCGACGATGGCTTGCGCGGCATCGTAATGGGGCGTTGGACGAGCGGAGCGGGGGCGCTTGGTGTTCGGCACGGGAGCCTCCTGAATCGGGTCAGCGGATCCGGTTTGCGAAAGCGAAAAGGCAGCGGTGCGCCGTGCAGCACACCCCACTCAACAGCGCCACATCAGCGGTGGCAACGCTTGTTCTTGGCATTCGACTCATCGGAAAGGCGCAGCTTGTACCATGCAGCCAACGCTGCCGCAACCGCTTTTGCGTTGGATGTTTTTGCGCTGAACCCTGCTGAAGACTCTCGGGGGCTACACCTGCGGCGGTTGGGTCATGCGGCGGACGGCTACGTCGGCCAGAAAGAGCGCCATGGCCAGCGGGATGAGGAGATAGTCGAGCCCGTGGGTCAATTCGCGGGAGCCCGGTTTGCGGGCGACCAGTTCGCGCACGGGCGGATTCATGAGCCCCCCGGTGGCTTCGGTGATACGAGTCAGCAGCACCGTGTCGGCGGTTGGCGCGTACCGTTCCTCGTGCGCCGGCTCATCGGCACTCGGAATCGCCACCAATGCAGTACGCTGGTTCACGTCGCGCTCGCCCCGGCGCTTCAGGATCGTGAGCGGATAGCGACCGCCCGGCACGTTCGGCACGCGTCCCGTAAACTGCCCGGGTGCCGCCGGCACCAGCGGGATGTCGAGTGTATTCTCGTCGCTCACATGCAAGCGCGCGAGCATCGTACTGTCGTCACTACCGTCGAACGTGCGCACCGTCAGCTGCGTGATGCCCTTGCGCCGAGTCACCGTGAGCGCGTAGTCCCACGGCGTCTGATCGCGCACGCTCCAATGTACCGCTTGCGACCAGAATTTTCCAAAACCCGGCCAACCGACCCACGTTTCCGCGTCGTCCATCAAGCCCGCAGTGAACGCGGTAACGCGGCCGAGCCCGTACTGCCAATCCGCCAACAGCGGGTCTTTGCGATCGCGCGTCAGCACCCACAGCGGCGCTTCGGCGCCCGGCTTGAGCTTGGCGAACGCGTAGCCGCTCAGCGCCGGTAGGTCCTTCGCCTCGACCCCGCGCAGTAACTGACTTGGCGCGCCGAATTGCGCCAGGAAGTGACGATCCTGGTGCGGCGCTTGCGCGAGCTTCTCAGTGGTATCGCGCAGCATCAACTCGGGCAGCGTTTCGACGTTCTCGACGTGATAGAACTGACCGCCAGTCTGCGCCGAGATGTCATTGAGTAGTTGCAGGTTCACGGTATCGTCACCGATCCGGATCGTGGTGACGCTGATGCCGGCTTGCGCCAGCGCGGCGATCAGCGGGTAGTGGTCCGACGCGCCGCGGTTGGTGTCACCGTCCGTGAGCAAGATGATGTGGCGGGTGCCGACGCGCGAGGCGACCAGCTGCGCTCGCGCCGATTCGAGCGCGTCGT
>JBGOUW010000115.1:0-11271 GCA_041477755.1 Binatia bacterium | reverse complement strand
GTAGGTGCGGTGCGCGTAGTCCGCGGCATCCTGCGAGGGCTCAACTCCGACCGCGTCATACCCGAGCCGGCTCGCGGCTAAGAGCAGGAAGCCATAGGCGGAGCCGACGTCAAGCAACCGGGCTCCGGGGCTGGGTGGTGGCAGCAGTTGCAACAACCGTTCGGCATTGCGGCAGCGCACTTCCGCTTGCTCCGCAAAGCGCTCGTCGGTGCCGTCTGCGTAGTGACCTTCAACCAAGTGCGGCGGCAGCATGCCCAATCCACAGTCACGGCAGCGCTCGACCGCACCGACCAACGCGCGCGAGCTCTGCGTGATGCGATACGGAGTCGTGCTCCTTTTCGCGGCATCAGCGTCGGCTCCCCCGAACATCGAAACGAAGTCGGTTCCACCGCACACCGGACACACTGGCGCTTGTCGAGTTGACGACATGGCCATCGCGGAGTTCGTCATGAGCGGGCGAACACCACAATCTCGGGGTTGAGGCTGCGAATCACCTCGTCCCGCAGCAACAGCGACGGAGTGCGGAACTGCGCCACGCGCCGATAACCGAGTTCCTCCGCCAACAGCGCGCGCAGGAACGCTTCGTTTTCCGGCCGCCGCTTCACGCCGATCTCGAAGGTGTCGTAGTGCCCCGTGACTCGACTGATGTCGGCCATGTTCAGCACAATGAAATCGGGCTGCCGCTGCGCGAGACCTTCCCGAGTGGTTTCACTGAACTTGGGCTGCGACACGCTCACGCCCGCGGGCATACGCGGCAGAAACGTCGCGCGGTTGTACGTTTCGACCGTCCGGCCTTGAGCGCGATCACGCAACCACGACTCCGCCGCGTAGCGTGGATCACGCATCAAGAGATGATCGACACTAGCACCATAGGCCAACCCGGCGAGTAGTACCGTCGCGACCACACCGCGGCCCATCGCGCCACGTTGTCCCAGCGCGCAAAGAAATACTCCCGCGAACAGCATGAGCAGCATACTCAACGGCAAGACGTAGCGAACCGCAACCAACGGCAATGCCGTCAAAGCGAACCAGTAGTAGGTCACGAAGAGCGTCATCAGCAACGCGGCGGTCCAGGGAGCCCGCACCAATGCGAGTACGAGACCGCAGAGCCCAGCCGTACACAAGGAGATGCCAACGCCGTTAGTAAGGCTGACGGCAAGCTCGTGCAGCAATCGCATATGGGTGGCAAAGGACGGCCCATGCGTCACATCGATGTAAGCGGCGCGCGGCACCAGGGTCCCAAAATATTCCCGCTGCAGTGTTCCGGTCAGAAAGCGCCAACGATTCATCAGACCGGCCGGATTGTAGAAGGCGTTGGTCACCACACCGTACACCAGCACGCTGACGGCCGCCCCAACACCGAGACGAAGGATCACGGGTCCAATCGCCGCAGCGGACAACGGACGCAGTTGCTGCCATTGCGCGACTGCGATGAATAGCGGCACCGCGATCAAGAACCCCACGGCAGACTCCTTCGTCGCAAATCCCATCGCCGCAGCGATGCCAAGGACCATACAATCTCGCCAACTGACGTCGCGCATGAGCCGTACAGCGAATAGCAGCGCCAGCAGCATCCAGAACGTCACCGGCACGTCGAGATTGGTGGTGTGGGCGTAGAAGACCAACACCATCGCACAGGCCGCGGCTGCGGCGCTCAGCAACGCTGCCCCGGGCTCGAAGAACAGCATGCCGAGCGCGTACACGACCCATACCATCCCCGCCGCCATCGCCACGCTGACCGCGCGCCCGATCAGCGCGAGGATCGCTAACGACCGCTCCGGGTGTTTGAATCCGTACGGATAACGGCTCTCGGGTCGACGGAACTCGCCGGTGAGGTAGAGCGTTCCGAGATACGGGGCGTACGCCGCAAGCAGCAACAGTGGATGACCAATCGGATACTTGAAGTAGAACCAACCCGAGTTGGGCTTGGCGAACGACTTCTTCGCCACCGACAGCGGCGTCAGTGGTGTGATCGCATCGGCTGCCCAGGTCGTATTCCCGTTCGGCAAACCCCATTGCAAATGCCAACTGTTGACCAGCACACTCACCGACAGAATCGCGGCCAGCAACGTCCGGCGGAGCCGTGGCTCCATGACTAGCGCACGTCCTCGTTGGAACTCTCCGCGTGATCTACAGCTTGGCGAGCCACGTCCAGAACTCTTTGTTGTAGCGATCGGGGTTGCGCGCCAGCCGGACGCGGAACGACAGCACCAGATTGTCCCACGTCGACCGCTCACTCACGCCGATATGGACAAGCTTGTCGGGAATCCGCAGCCGCAAATTCCACTGCGCCGGCACGCCGCGATAGATCCACTCGCGCTCGCGAGTAAAGTCGATCACCCAGTCGCCGCCGGCGGGGCCCTCAACGGCCCACCACGTCACCACGTTCACGCGCTTCGCGATGCTAGGATCAGCCGCGAGCAAATGCGTGAAGTAGGTACGAAAGCGCTCGAAGAGATCAGATGGTGCCGCTGCTTCGCTCGCAAAATATTCGGCGATCTGTCCGGCACGCGCATGGCTCATCACCTCGATCATTTCCATGCGCCGGTTCCAGTCGGGCGGCGGATTGAGCCGGCGCAGGCCACGTTGCGGGTCCCACTGATCGCCCGGATTCATCTGCAACCCCTCGATCTCGGGCGCATCCGCGGCCAGCGCGGCGACCGCCTCTTGTGGCGTGTTCACGTAGTGCGGCGTATTGAGCTGAAGTTGATCGGCGGCCAGCAGCGCAAAATTGCCGGCAGCGGGCACTGCCCGTTTCGTCCGCAGCAGCTGCGCCCAGTGAACGAACTCCTCGACGTGTGCGCGCTTACTCTCACGCCAGCGCTGGATCTTCGACGCCAACGGGAATTCGAAGCAGCCGGGGTACTGGCTTGCGCCGGTGAAAGTCAGAAATGCCAAGTCGATCTGCTGTTCGCGTCCCAGCCGTTCAAGCGTGGCGTCGTCGAGATGACAGTCGTTGACGTTCAGCACCGTCGTGCCGTCCTGCAGCAGGATCGCACTGTCGTCCCATGGACGGTCGGGCGGAATCAGGCGCAGCCGTAGGCCGTCGCTGCAAGTAAACGACTCGTTGAAGTTCATTTCGGTGATCGTGCGGAAGCCGATCGCGGCGAGTCGATCGCGGAAGCGCTTCTTGGCAAAATTGGCAATGATGACGTGCACGCTCTTGTCGAGCTGCGCCAGCGTCGGCGGATCGAAGTGGTCTGGGTGCTCGTGCGACACGTAGAGATAGTCGATCTTCGGCAGATCGCGCACGCCGAGCGCCAGCGGCGGGAAGTGCCACCAAGTGCCATGATACGTGGGGTCGGTCAACCACGGATCCATCAAGATGGTGCGGCCGTCCGCCTCCATCACGATCGCGGCGTGTCCCAGATACGTGACGTTCATGCGTGCTCTCCCCCAACAGTCGGCACGGCGTCGGCCACCGCCTCATCAGCAACCACCACCCCGCGCTGATGCAATAGCTTCACGTACAAGTCTTCCATCTGCCGCACCATCGCGTGGGCGGAGAATCGTTCTTCGACGACACGCCGGCCGAGGCGGCCCATCTCCACCGTGCGTTTCCCACTCGCCAGCAGCTCGGCGATCGCCGCCGCCAGCGGGACCGGGTCCTTCGGCGGCACCAACAATCCGGTGTGGCCATGGCGCACCACTTCGCCCGTGCCGCCTACATCGGTCGCGACGACCGGCTTCTCCATCGCCATCGCCTCGAGGATGGCGTTCGACATCCCTTCGTCGTGCGACGACAGGACGAAGAGATCAAACGCGGACAGCACTTCGGGAATGTCAGTGCGGCGACCGAGCAGATGGAGATCCGACGTCAGTCCACCTTGGGCGACAACGGCGCGCAATCCGTCGTCGAGATCGACGTCGCCGACGATCACGGCTTGTGCTGTCGGTACACGTTCGCGCACTTGGATCATTGCGCGCAGAAACTCTTCGACCCCCTTGCGTACCCGCATCCGCGTGACGATGCCGACTACCGGGCGCTGCGGATCGAGTCCGAGGCGAGTCTTGTAGTCGCCCGGGGCCAACGGACGGAAGCGGTCGGTGTCGACGCCGCTGGGGATCATGACCATCTTCTCGCGCGGACAGCGTTCGTTGTCGTGAACGAAATCGCGTACGGCGTTGGCGTTCACCGTCACGCAGTTCGCGAGCCAGTTGCCCAGGCGCGCGCCAGCCAGCTCCACCCCGTGTCGCTCGTGGCAGCCGCGTTTGCTCACCAGCATCACCGGCACGCGCGCCAGCCGCGCCGCCAGCGAACCGATCGCGTTCGCGCGCAAGAGATAATTGTGTACGAGATCCACACGCTCCCGCCGCAGAACGCGCGCCATGCGGAGGATCGCGCGCAGCGCTGGCACGCCGTTGAAGTGTTTCCGCAGGCCGCCGTCGACCACTCGCACACCCTGCGCGCGCACCGCATCAAGCAGCGCACCCTCCCCAGTCAAGCAATACAAGATCGGCTCGAAACGCCGCCGGTCGAGCAGCCGCAACACTTGGACCAGATGCGTCTGGCTACCTCCCACAGGCATCGACTTGATGGCGTAGACGATTCGAATCTTGAGCATACGACGCTTCAGCGCAGGTAGTGATAGCCGAGATCAATCGCGCCCGTGTCCGCGGCGTTGTCGCGACGGACGGTGCGGCCGTCGAGCGCCCAGACGATGGCGGCCGTGCTGCCGGCGTCGATCGCCGCGCTGCCACCATCGACCCGGAAGTCATCATCGGCGAATCCGCTACCGCCCAACACCGAATCGGTTCCCGCCGGCGCGTTGAACAGTGATGGGGTGATCAGCAGCGGTGCTCCACTGCCGATGCCAGTCGGGGACTGTGACAGCAGGTTGGGCGTCAGGTGCAACGCGCTCCAACCGCGCGGCGTGACAACCAGATCACCTGCGTTGTTCTGCACGATGTTGTGCGCCAGCAAGACAGCCCCCATGCGGCGGTCGGAGAGCGAATGGTCGATCCATACGCCACGCCCGCTGTTGCCGTAGACGGTATTGTTGCCGAGTCGCAGCACACTATTGCGGACGCGGCGCAGCCGCGCCTGCACGCCGTCGCCGCCGTTCGCGTATACGAGATTGTTGAACACAGTGTTGGCGCCGCGCGGTCGCACGAGCACAATGCCGGCGCCTCTGTTCGAGAAGAAGCGGCAGTTGGTCACCTCGACGCCAGTCGGGTTCTGCGCCACCACACCGGCCAGCCGCGCGCCGGTCACGTCGATGCCATCAATTCGAACGTATGAGCGACCGGCCAACCGAAATCCCCCGCTCAGCCCATTGGCGTCGAGCAGCACTGGCCCGGGGGCATCGCCAGTCTGCGCGCCCGTGGCATCACCGACGAAGATGATCGGGCTACTCGCGGTGCCGCTGGTAACGGGATGCAGGTTGCCTTCCCGATAGACGCCCGGGCCGACTACGATCGTGGTCCCCGCGCCAGCTTGCGCAGCTGCGCGAGCGACAGTACGCAACGCCATCTGTGGCGTGCGACCGTCGTTGCTGTCGTTCCCCAGTTCGGCGCGCACGTAGAGCGTGACGATTGCCTGCAACTCGCCACCAATCGGCCCGTGGAACTCGTAGTGGAACCCAAGGTCAGCTCGGCCAGCATCGCGCATACCATCGCTGCGCGCGACCCCACCGGTCAGCGCAACGTCAGTAGCGTCCACGCCGGCGGCATCGAGCCCCGGACTCAGCGCGACATCGAGCCGGAAGTCATCGTCCGCAAAACCCGTACTGCCGAGGATCCCATCAGAACCGGACGGACGGACGAACAGGGGATCGGCACCCGGGTCGTTCGGGTCGGCCGGTGTCTCGCTGTTGGCGCCGTCGCGATTGATATTGTGGCTCAGCACGAGCCCCGGAAGCGATGATGGCTTCGTCTTGATCCCGAACTGGCCATTGTCCTTCATGATATTATTGATCAGCCCGGCGTTAGGTGCGCCGAGAAGACCGTCCAACAGGATCGCATCGCCACCGTTGTCGTACAACGTATTGTTGACGAGCAGCGCGTCGCTCGCCTGGCGCAAATCGCCGGTGATCGCGATGCCGGTGCTGTCGTTCGCATAGATGAGATTGTTGAAGACGGTCGCGTCAGTCGAGTCGGTCACGTCGATACCGCGATGGCCGGAGAAGATCACGTTGTCGGCAAGGGTCACGTGATCGGATCCCGCGCTCGGCATACACGCCAGCTCCGAGCCAGCACACGCGCGGACTTGAATCGCTGCCGCATTCGCCCCGGTGATGACGAAGCCGCGGATGTGGACAAAGCTGCGCTGCAGCAACACAAAGCCGGTGTCTTTGCCGGTCGCGTCGATCACGACGGGCCCCGGCACGGAGGCAGTCAGCTTGCCACTGCTGTCGCCGACAAACACGATCGGCTGCGAGGCCGTGCCGGCGTTGTTCAGATTGATGTCCCCTTCCGCGTAGCGTCCGGGTGCGACCACGATAGTATCGCCGGGTTCGGCTATCCGCGCCGCCGCGAAGACGGTGCGAAACGCGCTAGCCGGTGATCGGCCATCGCCGTTGTTGCCATCCGGATTGACAAACAGTGGGCGGCTGGCAGTGGCGGCCAAGAGGCGCGCTTGCAACGCCGGGAACGTTCCCACTGTCGGCCGCATGCCACCGCGCGGATAGTGAAAGCCGGCGTCGGTCAAGCCCTCGTCAGCCGCATCATCGGTTCGTGTCGAGCCCGCGGCCAACCCCATGACCGACGCGATGCCCGCGCTGCGATCCACCGCGATGCTCGTCGTCGACTGGCCGGCGCTCCGCTGTTGCAAGTGGAAATCGTCGTCGACAAAGCCGGCGCCGCCAAGGTGGCTGTCGGCACCCGCCGGCGCCAGCAGGCCAAGACCACCGAGCAGGGCGCCATCGAGATTCGCCGTCCCGGTGAAATCCTTTAGCGACCGCGGTGTGACCAACAGTGCACGGCCACCGTTACGATCGAGGAGATTGTTCATCACCAGAGCGCCCGGCGATCCTACCGGATCGTCGTCCACACGGTTGCCGATCACCACGCCGTGTGCGCCGTTGTTGTAAACGGTGTTGTTTACCACGCGAGCTTTCGGTGATCCCATCATTTCCCCGCCCACGGCGATGCCGCCCGTACCGTTGGCGTACACGAGGTTGTTGAAGATCGTCACGTTCGCCGAATCGCGCACAAGAATACCGCTCCCGGGATTCGAGAACACGACAGAATTGCTCACCGTTACGTTGTCCGAGCCGCGCACGCCAGTCGAGCTCTCACGGGCGCGAATCTGGATGCCGGAGTCGATACCACCAGTGACGTGAAATCCATCGATGACTACGTAGCTGCTGCCCAAAATGTCGAAGCCTGTCTGGACTCCCGTCGCCGCCGCACCACCACCGCCACACAAGCTGGCGCCGGCATCGATCACAACCGGTCCGGCGTCGCCGGTCAGTGAACCATCGGCATCGGCGACGAATTCAATCGGGCGCAACAACGGCAGCGCCGTGCCGGTTTGCTCGCCGAGATTGATGTCCCCTTCACAATAGGTTCCACCCCCAACGATGATGCGGTTGCCGGGACGTGCCTGCAGCGCCGCGTGCTGGATGGTTTGCAACGCCGTTGCGGCGGTCCGCCCATCGTCACTGTTGCGGCCCGTGGTACGCACAAAGATCGACGTCTGCGGAATTCGCGGCACGACGTACGGGCCCGCTGTATTGTCGAAATGGAACCCGGCATCGACGATGCCGGTATCTGCGCTGCGGTCATCGCGCGTCGAGCCGCCCTCGTGCACGGTCGCCGCGTCTGCCGGGCCAAAGTCCACCGCCGGACTGCCGGCACGCAGCCGGAAGTCGTCCGCTGCGGCGCCGGTACGATTGACCAGCAGCGGATCTGTTTCGCGATCCGTCGGATCCGGAAACGTGGTCGGCTCGAACCCGTCGGCGTTGACATTGAACGCGCCGCCGTACGTGTCTTGCGATTCTGGTGCCACCTTGATTCCAGCCGTCCGATTCCCGGCAAGGACGTTCGACACGACCGTCGCGTAGCGAGACGCGACATCGCTACGATCACCTTCGCCGATGAAGATACCGTACCCGTTCCCGCCGTCGCCATTGGCGCAGCTCGTGTTGTGCGCAATCACAGCGTTCGGCGAGCCCTGAATCAGGCCACCCACCGAGATGCCGCTCGAACCGTTGTGGTAGACGAGATTGTTGACAATGACGGCGTCGGTCGTGTCTTGAATGTCGATACCTCGCTTGGCGCTGTCCCGGACGATGCAGTTGACAATCGTGATGCTGGCGGAGCCAACGGCATTGCCGCGGTTGTAACGCACCTGAATGCCGGCATCGCCGGCGTGGCGCACTTCGAACCCGTCGATACGGATGTTCTGCTGGCCGTAGAGCAAGAATCCGGTCGACTCCCCCGCAGCATCGACGATCACCGGGCCGGCGAGATCACCGGTGCGACTGCCGTCGGTGTCGGCGATGAACTCCATCAGCTCGGTCCGCAGACCCTGTGCAGTGACTAGGCGCGGCGAGATGTTGCCCTCCTGATACACGCCCGGGCCGACGATGATACGACCGCCCGAGTTGTCGAGCCGGCGCGCAGCGGTCGCGATGCTCCGCAGGGCCGCGACGCGCGAGAGGCCATCCGCACTGTCTTTGCCATTTGTGCGCACGTAGAGCGTCGGCCCGGCTTCGGCGCTATCCACGCCGAGAAGAACCGAGACCACGAGAATCAGCGCGGCCTGTCGAAGCATACGATCCTACTGTCGAAGTACGTGCCGGGCGCCGTCGCTCGCACGCGATCATGCTCAATGTCTAGAACAGTGTATAGATGAACGGCCCGAGCGCCGTGCTTTGAGCGGTCACCATGAGCCCCGCAAACACGAGCAGCACGAATACCATCGGAATCATCCACCACAGCTTGCGTTGCCAGAAAAACGCCAGCAGCTCTCCGGCAATGCCGAAGCGGTTACGAAGTCCCTCAACAAAATTCATCGTACGTTCTCCTTAGTGAACTGACGCCAGAGGCGCTCGGACAAAGGCTGCAATCAGCTGCGCCGCCACTTCGTGACCAGCCGGCGTCCAGTGTCCGTCGAAGTGGAAATACAGCGGCGTGTTGCCCTTCGCCCTTTGAAACCCCTTGGCGAGATCGAGACACGAGACATCGTGTGCCGCGCACCACTGGAGCACGCGCTGCGCCGGCTTGTCGAGATCCCACTGCCGCCCACGCATCGCTGGATGTGCGGCCACTGTCTCATCCCAGATCTCGGGATAGATCTGGTAACGGCTCGGCACCACGACGATGGCGAACCGACGGCCACCGGCAGTCACCACCTCACGCATCTCGGCCAGCAAATGCTCGGTGTGCTGCCAAGCTTCGCGCCATTCGGCGTCCGGTTCGGCGGCAAACACCCAGTAGTCAACCGGCACGCCATCGCGCTCGGGCGCAAACCGCGTGCCCTCGGCCTTCAACAATCCGATGCGATGGAGCGGCGCCGCCATTTCCGGGTGTCGCAGCAGCAGTTGGCGAAAGAATTGATACGCACGCAAATGATCCCGCCACCCTTTGGACGATAGTGACGGTGTTCCGTCACCGCCGCTCGGATTCACGCGGAGCAACTTCCCCTCGGCGTCGTAGACCGGCCGTAGCGCATCTTCGAGCGTCGGGCTGTTGTTCTTCACATCGTTGCCTGGATAGAAGGCGAGCAGGACGAGATCTGGATCGTAACGCGAACCTTCGCGGCGCAGGAATTCCAGCTCGCTCGCCGTTCCGTATCCACTCACGCCGGTACTGATGACCTCGCTGCCAGCCCCTAGGGTCGCCTGCAACCGCCGTCCGACCATCGACTCCATTGGGACCTGCAGCGCTTCGATGAAGGAGTCGCCGAGCAGCAGGACGCGCATGGTGCCGGCGGGCTTGGCATACGCGTGATCGACGTCGCGCAGTCCCTGTGGATTGATCTGGATCGCAACCCGAAACTCGTGGTCCTCCTGGGTCCACCAACCCGACTTGCCCGCGATGTGCCGCCAGCCGAGCTGCGCATCGGGTTGCCAAAACCGATCAGGCAAGAGATGCAAAGTCCTCACCCCGAACTCCAACATGCCGTAGCCCAGCACGACGCCGAAGATCGCCAGGAGCGCAAACGCGCTCCACTCGCGTCCGCGCCGCACGAGCCGCTACGCCTTCGTCACCACCGTGTTGCCCAATACCAACGCGTCCATGCCGCTCCGCATGAACGTGCTGTAGGCATTCGCCGGCGTGGTGACGATCGGTTCACCCCGGAGATTGAACGACGTATTCATGATGACCGGCACCCCGGTGGCCTGACCGAAGCGCTCGATCAGGTTGTAGTAGAGCGGGCTCTCCGACTTGTGAACGGTCTGCAAGCGCGCGGTGTTGTCGACGTGGGTGATGGCGGGGATCACCTCGCCCTGCCCGTCCTTCACGTTGACGACGTACAGCATGAAGCGCGCGGGGTAGTGCGACGGCGCGTCGGGCAGATCGAAGAACCGCTCCGCCGCGTCGGCCAACACCGAGGGAGCGAAAGGGCGGAACGGCTCCCGGAACTTGATCTTCACGTTGACAATTTCCTTCATGTCGTTGCGGCGCGGATCGGCAATGATGCTGCGGGCGCCAAGGGCACGCGGCCCCCACTCGAAGCGTCCCTGATACCAGCCGATCACGCGGCCGGCCGTCAGCTCAGTGACTACGCGATCGAGCAAATCCTCTTCGCGCTCGTACGTCTGATGCGGCGCGCCGGTGGTCTTCACAAAATCGCTGATCGGGCCCTGCCCGAATTCTTGCCCCCAGTAGGCGTGCTGCATGACGAACTTGCGCGGCTTGCCGAGCACACAGTGGTAGGCGTAGAGAGCAGCGCCGAGGGCGCCGCCTCCGTCACCGGCGGCGGGTTGAATGAACAATTGCTTGAACGGGGTCTCGCGTTGCACGCGCCCGTTGGCGACGCTATTGAGCGCCACGCCGCCGGCCAGACAGAGCTTGTCGCTCCCGGTCTCTTCGTGAAGTTTGCGCGCCATCGCCAGCACGATCTCCTCGGTAACCTGCTGGATGCTGGCCGCGACGTCCGCGTAATACTGATTTTTCTTGGCGAGCTCGTTGTAGTTCGACGGCTTGGGCTCGAAGTACGAGGGATAGCCCGACGATTCGGTGAAGAAATGCCACGACGGATCGCGCGGCTCGCCGAACAGTTCGAGGAACTTCGGCTTGTACGTCTGGTGCGTCGAGTGATGGAAGCAGAAGTAGTCCATGTCGAGCCAGAAGCTGCCGTCGCTACCGAGCTTGATAAGC
>JBGOUW010000516.1:0-3605 GCA_041477755.1 Binatia bacterium | reverse complement strand
TGGGGCTTCCTCGTCGTGTGCGACCCCGCGCTCAAGCGCTCGCTGCGCGATCTCTATCTCGCGCGTTTCGCGCTGGCGGAGAAGCTCTACCGAGCGATGAACTCGCAGCAACAGCGCATGATGCGCGGGGCACGCCATCTTGCCGAGCACCTCGATGTGGCGCCGGTGCTGCTCTTCCCGTGCGTAGACAAGCGGCGCTATCCGATGATCTTCGACGAGCGCGGCGAGACCCGCGATCCGACTACGCTCTACGCGTCGATCTTACCCGCGGTGCAGAACCTGCTGCTCGCCGCGCGCGC
Organism: Binatia bacterium; assembly: GCA_041477755.1. Classification (GTDB taxonomy): domain Bacteria; phylum Desulfobacterota; class Binatia; order HRBIN30; family JACQVA1; genus JACOST01. Next base: position 3,306 of record JBGOUW010000516.1, on the reverse strand, counting down.
TCACGGCATCGGCGGCTGTCTGACCACGATCTTGCGCTTCGCCGATGCCGAGGTGCGGCAGCTGCTCGCGATTCCCGATCACGTGGTGACAACGGTGATGATTCCGCTCGGGTACGCGCGCGACAAGTTCGGTCCGGTAGTGCGACGCCCGGCCACCGAGGTGACGTATCTCGATCGCTGGGGTCAGCCGCTTACAGCGTGAGGCGCGCGGCGGCGATCACCTTCTTCCACGCCTGGAACCTGCTTTCGCGTTCGTCGGCGCTGAGGCGTGGCTCGAAGCGGCCACCCGAGCGCCAGCGGTTGCGCAACTCATCGACGTTCTTCCACACGCCGACGGCGAGGCCCGCGAGGTAGGCGGCGCCCAGTCCCGTCGCTTGCACCACGTGCGGGCGTTCGACCGCAATGCCGAGCGTGTTGGCCAGCGCCTGCAGCAAGAAATCATTCGCGGCAGCGCCCCCATCGACGCGCAACACGGCGGGCATCGGTGTGGCGGCGTCTTCGAGCAGCGTTTCCAATACCTCGCGGCTGCGAAAGGCAATGCCTTCGAGCACCGCGCGGGCGACGTGGGCGCGCGTGCTGCCGCGGGAGAGTCCGCCGATGACCGCGCGCGCGTTGGGGTCCATGTACGGCGTACCGAGTCCTTGGAACGCCGGCACGGCCCACACCCCGGCGCAGTCGGCCACGCTTGCCGCCAATGGACCGCTGTCGGCTAAGTCGGCGATGATGCCGAGCCCATCGCGCAACCATTGCACGGCGGCGCCCGCGGTGATGGCCGTGCCTTCCAGACAGTACGGACGTTGTCCCGCCGCGCGGCTGGCGAGCACGAGCGGATAGGCACCGCGCTGCGACAGCACCGGGAAATCGCCGACGTGAATGTCGGCCATGGCCGACGTGCCGTAGGTGATCTTCACGCTGCCCGGTTCGGTGTTCAGTTCACCGAACATTGCCGCCTGCTGGTCGCCCGCGATGCCGGCGATCGGGACCGCGGCCGGAAGCAGCGCTCCCTTCGTGCGCGCGAACTCTTCACTGGAATAGCCGATGCGCGGCAGCATGCGCGCCGGGATCTGCAACGCGGAGAGCACGCTCGCGTCCCAGCCGCCCAGCGCAAAGTCGTAGAGGCCGGTGCACGACGCGTTGGAGTGATCGGTGACGTGCGCGCGCCCGCCGCTCAGCTTCCACACCAGCCATGTATCGATGGTGCCGAAACACAACTCGCCGTCGTCGGCCCAAGTGAAACCGTCGGGGGTATGTTGGAGAATCCATTCGAGCTTGGTCGCCGAGGCCATCGTGTTGGTGTAGATGCCGTGGTCGAGGAGCTCGTTGACGCGGGCGGCCGTGCGCCCGTCCTGCCACACAATCGCCGGGCTCACCGGCCGGCTGCTGCCGCGTTCCCACACCACGGTGGTCGCGCGCTGGTTGGCGACGCCGACGGCGGCCAACGCGGCGACCGCCGCGCCGCCTGCGCGGCTGAGCGCGTCGGCGACCACGGTCTCTACCGCGCGCCAAATTTGCTCGGGATCGTGCTCGACGAGTCCGGGTTGCGGATAGTTTGGCAGCACTTCGCGGTAAGCCGAGCCGAGCAGCTCGCTCTGGTCGTTGAAGAGCAGGGCGCGCACCCCGGTGGTCCCCGCGTCGATCGCCAAGACAGTCGCGTTCATGATGGCCATCCATAGCGCGGCAGTGGCCGGCGGGAAAGCGAGATTGCCGTGGGACCTGCTTTACTCCGCCGCGTGGCTGTGAATTACATGCGAGGGGTTGGTCTGAACGCATGAGTGAAACACGAGAACGAGGAAGTCGCGCACTCGCCGGTCGCCACGCGATCGTGGTTGGCAGCGGCATTACCGGACTGGCGACGGCGCTGGTGCTGAGTGCCCGCGGTGCACGCATCACCTTGCTCGAACGTGACCCGCAGCCGGAGGTGGCGACGGCCAGCGACGCGTTTGCCGCGTGGGAACGCAAGGGCGCCACGCAAGTGCGTCACTCGCACGCGTTCCTCGGACGACTGCGCACGTTGTTGCGCCAGCACTATCCGGATTTGCTCACTGCGTTGCTCGCGGCCGGCGCGCGCGAGCTGCGCATGATGGACAACCCGCCGCCTACGCTGCGCGGGTTGAAGCCCGAGGCGGGCGATGAAGAACTGGTCGCGCTCGGCTGTCGCCGCACCACCTTCGAGTGGGTCACGCGTCGCTACGTGCTCAAGCGCGGCGGGGTGACGGTGATGCCGAACACGACCGTGCGCGAACTGATCGCCGCGCCCGGTGCGACGGCGCCGGTGGTGTCGGGGGTACGCTACGTCAGCGACGGTGTCGCGGGCGAGCTGCTCGGCGACATCGTCGTCGATGCCAGCGGACGCACGTCGCACGCGCTCGAATGGCTGGCGGCGATCGGCGCGCGCGCGCCGTTCGAAGAGAGCGAATCATCCGGCGTGGTCTACTACACGCGCTTCTACCGTTTCGTGCCCGGCGCGGTGGAACCGCGACCAGGCGGGCCGCATCCGACCGCAGCCGATTTCAATTGGGTGAAGTACGCGGTGTTCCCCGCGGACGATCGTACGTTCTCGATCACCTTGGCGGCGCCGCTGGCGTTCCCCCGCATGAAGGTGCTGGCGCAGCCGGGTGCCTTCGACGAAATGGTTCGTCACATTCCCGGACTCGTGCCCTGGGTGACGCCGGAGATCGCGGAGCCGATGAACGAGTTGCACCATCCAGTGCAGGCGATGGGCGGGTTGATCAATCGGCTGCGTCGCTTCGTCGATGCGCAGGGCCCCGTTGCCGTCGGCTTCTTCGTCCTCGGTGATGCCGCGTACTGCACCAACCCGTTGTACGGGCGCGGGTGTGCGCAGGGCTTCATGCACGCGGAGTTTCTCGGGCAGGCGCTCGATGCGCATCCGAACGATCTCGCGGCCGCAGCGGTGACGCTGGACGAGATTGCGCGCGCCGAGATCGAGCCGTTCTATCGCGCGTCGATCCTCGCCGACCGCGAAGCCGTACGCAAAGCCGAGGGACGCCAGGCGCACACGTTGAAGGGACGGCTACAGACGCGTTTTTTTGAAGATGGCGTCGCAGTGGCGACGCGTTGCGACCCGGTGGTGTTCCGCGCCTTCATTCGGATGATGAACATGTTCGAGACGCCGGAGCAGGCATTCGGGCGTCGCGACGTCGTGCTACGTTCGCTGTGGGTGTGGCTCCGCGGCAAGCGCTTTCGCAGCCGCTACGCGCTGCCGCCTCCGCCACCGCAAGAAGAGACGATCGCGCGGATTGAAGCGGCGGTATGAGATCGCGACTCACGGCAGGTGACCGGTGACTT
>JBGOUW010000333.1:0-5723 GCA_041477755.1 Binatia bacterium | reverse complement strand
GGTTCTTGCCGAACTGCGCGGTCATGTAGCCCTGCGCCTTGAGGAGTTGGGCGAGCGTGACATCGCGCGCCTGTATGCCTTCCTTGGCGCCCGGCAGGCCGACCTTGAGCAGGCCGGTTCGGAAGCCCGACTGGCCGGTGATGAATGCCCCGCGGCCGGCGGTGCAGCTCTGCTGGCCGTACCAGTCAGTGAACAGCGCGCCTTCTTTGGCGATGCTATCGATGTTCGGCGTCTTGTAACCCATCATGCCCTGGTTGTAGGCGCTGACGTTCCAGTAGCCGATGTCGTCGCCCCAGATGACGAGGATGTTGGGCTTCTTGTCCCCACCCGCCTTGGGCTTCGCCTCTTGCGCGGTTGCGCCACCGACCCACAGTGCTACGCCCGCTGCCACGCTGGCGACGAGTCGCGTGGCCCTGAATCTCTTGCGCTGAATCATATCGCGTCCTCCTTTACGTCTTCGGTTGACTTACGGCTCCGCACTAAGACGAAGCTCGATGTAGGGCGAGGCGCCGCTGAGAGTGGCGCCGCTCACGCGCGCCGTCCGGATGGCCTCGACCCCATGATCATCCAAGCCAAGTAGCTCCGTGAGATCGAGACACAGCGGTCCAATCACTGCTCGACAAGCTTCTTCGAACGCCGGGACATCATCGTGGCCGAGCTGTCCGCACACCCGAATGACCCACGTTGCGCCCTGCTTCTCGGTGTTGAGCCGAACCATTCAACCACTTGGCATACGCACGGCACGTGCCGCGCCTCCTCGTGCCCTCGGGGAAGCTGGATGCCTGCGTCCCGACGGCTCATCTCGCAGTATGCTGTGACCCCCTCTCAGCATGTTGACATCGCGGGCAACTGCGCTAGTGGAGTGCATCATCACGATGCGCACCGCAGCCGAAGGCTCCACGCAAACGCCTGACGACCAGGTTCTGACTGATCCGCTCGCGTTCGAACGCTTGCTGGCTGACCTTTCGGCGACCTTCATCAACTTGCCAACCGAGGATGTCCAAGCACGGATCGAGGCCGCAATGGCCCGGCTGGTAGATTTTCTCGGCTTTGATCGGACGACGTTTCTTGAAGTGAGGCAGACCGATGGCCGTGTCCGTGCTGTCGCATCGTGGGCACGCTCTGACATCCCGGTATTTCAGTCGGAAGATTTTGCCAGGGACTACCCGTGGCTCAGCGCGCGTATGCAATCGGGCCAGGTGCTTTCGCTCGCGCGATTGCCGGACGACTTACCTGCCGAAGCGGTGGCTGAGCGCCGGCACTGCGAAGACGTTGGGGTCAAGTCAATTTCGACCATCCCCATCAGCGTCGGCGGCGTGTTCCGCGGCATAATGTCCTTCGCCGCGACGCGCGCCCACCGCACCCTCCCGGATGAGCTCACTCGCCGCATTCGGCTCATCGGCGAGGTGTTCGCCAACGCCATCGTCCGCGCCCGCTCCGAGGAGAAGCTCCTGCAGGCTCTGGCGGAGATCCAGGAGCTGAAGGATCGGCTGCACGCCGAGAACGTGTTCCTACGCGAGGAGGTGAAGGTATCGCACGACTTCGAAGAGATCGTCGGTAGCAGCGTCGCCTTGCGCCGCGTGCTGGTACAGGCCGAGCAGGTGGCGCCGGCCGACTCGACGGTGCTCATCACTGGGGAGACCGGCACGGGCAAGGAGGTGATTGCGCGCGCCATCCACAAACGCAGCACGCGACGGGAGCAGCCCTTCGTCGCCGTCAACTGCAGCGCGTTGCCCGCCGGGCTCATTGAGAGCGAGCTGTTCGGACACGAACGCGGCGCGTTCACCGGCGCGGTGACCCGCAAGATCGGCCGCTTCGAGGTGGCCGACGGCGGGACGATCTTCCTCGACGAGATCGGCGAGCTGGCGCCCGACCTGCAACCGAAGCTGTTGCGCGTGCTGCAGTCGGGTGAGTTCGAACGCGTCGGCGCCGCGCGAACGACGAAGGTCGTCGTCAGGATCATCGCTGCAACCAACCGCGATTTGCCGGCGGCGGTGGCGCAGGGACAGTTTCGGGCCGATCTTTACTACCGGCTCGGTGTGTTCCCGATTCATATGCCCGCACTGCGCGAACGGCGCGAGGACGTACCGTTGCTGGCGTGGTTCTTCATCACCCGCAAGCAGAGCAAGCTGCGGAAGCGCATCGAGACGATCCCGCAGCCAGCCATGAACGCGCTCACTTCGTACCCGTGGCCCGGCAACGTGCGTGAGTTGGAAAACGTCATCGAACGCGCGCTCATCCTCTCGGCTGGGCCGACGCTGTACGTCGACGAGCTGTGGGCCCGGGGCGCGCCGCACGCCCCGGCCGATGAGTCCAATTCGCTCGCGTCGCTGGAACGCTCGCACATCCTCGCGGTGCTGCGTGCGTGCGAATGGCGCGTCAACGGCGCGGGCAACGCCGCCGCACGCCTCGGCCTCAACCCGAGCACGCTGCGCTTTCGGATGAAGAAGCTGGCGATCGAGCGGCCGGGGACGTAGAGCCTCCGCCGCAGTGCGGGGTTTTCGTTGTACCGTGCACTGCGATACCCTGAGTCCAGCGGGCAAACCCCGAGTCGACAAACCAACCGTCGCCAGTTGACCCTGACCCGCATCAACTCTACCCTCCCTCCATGCGCGCTGTAGAGTTTACCATTGGGCTGAAAGGCGAGTCCGTGATGCCGATCCCTGAGGAGGTTGCGGCCGCTCTTCCTAAGACGGGAGTCGCACGCGTCATCATCTTGACCGAGGACTATGCGGAGGACGCCCTGTGGCGGCGCACCGCTTACGAGCAGTTCGCGCGCGACGACACTGCGTCGACCGACACGACGATCCGATGAGGCTCGATTGGACCAAACACTTGATCGCCCGGCCGAACGTCTGCGGTGGACAACTCTCCGCCAGAGGCACGCGTGTGCCGGTCGCTGTCATCCTCGACTCGCTGGCTGAAGGCGCATCGGAACGCGAGATCCTCACTTCGTACCCGACGCTGAAACAAGCGCATATCCGCGCGGCGATCGCGTACGCCGCGGAACTCGCCCGCGAGGAAGAATTGGCGCCGCTCCTCGATCATGCGCGTCAAGCTCGACGAGAACCTTCCCGGCGAGCTGGTTGAGGATCTCCAGGCGCTCGGGCACGACGTGGACTCGGTCGTGTCCGAAGGTCTCGCAAGTTAGCCCGACCTGATAGTGGCCCGGGCGGCCCGTGACGCCCGCCGTGTATTGCTGACGCTCGACAAAGGCTTGGGCGATATCCGGCGCTTTCCACCACGCCAATACGCGGGTCTCATCGTGTTCCGCCTCAATCGGAAGGGGAGGATGGAGGTCCGCCGCGCCGTGCTCGACACTTTGCCCCATCTGAGCACGCACCGCCGCCTTGCTGGCCGGTTGTTCGTCGTCACCGAGTCCGGGGTGAGACAGCGTCGCTAATCTCTCTCACGATCACACTCCCTCTTTCTCCACCTCCGCGTTCATCTCGCCGCCGAACAGCCACTACGCCTTCCTGCCACGAACAAGGGCAACAGCCAGCGCGGCGGCTTTGGCAACGCGTTCCGCAAGCTCGTGTACGTCGACATGCGCTGAGCCTCGGAGGCGAAGCCGCCACTCGCCCCCCCCGCCGCTGCTGTGCGGGGTTTTCGTTGTGCCGTACATGCGGTAGCCTGAGCCAAGCGAGGCGACCCGGAGATGCAGAAGCGCATTCGATTCTCCATTGGATACTTCATCGCGGCGGTGGCGGTGTTGCTCCTTCTCAATACGTATCTCGTTCACGAGGAGGTCGGTGAGATCACGTATGCTCAGTTCAAGCAGCTCGTTGCCTCGGGCAAGGTAACGGATGTCGTAATCAGTCCAGATTACATCACCGGCCGATTCACGACGACGGATCTGGGCGACATGTTGCCGGAAGCGCAGGTGCGCCAGATTCAAACTTGGGGCGGTAAAGAGCACTACTTCCGCACGGTGCGCCTCGAGGATGGAAAGCTGATCGAACTGCTCGATGCGCAACACGTGCCGTACAGCGGGCGGCTGGCCGCAACTTGGGTCACTAACCTGATGTCGTGGGTCGGCACGGTCGCGTTCTTCCTCATCGTGTGGGGCTTTGTGTTTCGGCGCATGGGTGCGGCTGGCCCGGGGGCGGGGCTGATGGCCATCGGCAAGAGCAAGGCGAAGGTTTACGTTGAGAGCGCAACACAGGTCACGTTCGCTGATGTGGCCGGCGTCGACGAGGCGAAGGAAGAGTTGCAGGAGGTCGTCGAGTTTCTCAAATCGCCGGAGAAGTTCCGGCGCCTGGGAGGGAAACTTCCCAAGGGCGTGCTCCTCGTCGGCGCGCCCGGCACCGGTAAGACCTTGCTCGCCCGCGCGGTGGCGGGTGAGGCGAAGGTGGCGTTCTTCAGCATGAGCGGCTCGGAGTTCGTCGAAATGTTTGTCGGAGTCGGCGCCGCGCGCGTGCGCGACCTGTTCGAACAGGCAAAGCAGAAAGCGCCGTGCATTGTGTTCATCGATGAGCTCGACGCGCTGGGCAAATCGCGCGCGATCAATCCGCTCGGCACGCACGACGAACGCGAGCAGACGCTCAATCAATTGCTGGTCGAGATGGATGGCTTCGATCCGAACGTCGGCGTGATCATCATGGCGGCCACCAACCGGCCGGAGATTCTCGATGCGGCGCTGCTGCGGGCGGGACGATTCGATCGTCATGTCGCTCTCGATCGGCCTGACGTGCGCGGCCGCGAGGCCATCCTGCGTGTCCACGCTCGCACCGTGAAACTCGGACCGGACGTGAACCTGGCGCTGGTGGCCGGGCGCACGCCCGGCTTCGTCGGCGCTGACCTCGCCAACATCGTCAATGAAGCCGCGCTGCTCGCCGCGCGGCGTGAGCGGTCGGAGGTGACGATGGCCGACTTTGACGATGCGATTGATCGCGTCGTCGCCGGTCTCGAACGCAAGACCCGGGTGATGAACAAGCGCGAGAAAGAAATCGTTGCCTACCACGAATCGGGGCACGCGTTGGTGGCCAGCGCGTTACCAGGCGTGGACCCGGTGCGGAAGGTTTCGATCATCCCCCGCGGGATCGCCGCGCTCGGTTATACCCAACAGCAGCCCACCGAGGACCGCTACTTGATGACCCGTTCCGAGCTCGAGGATCGGCTGTGCGTGCTGCTTGGCGGCCGGGTCGCCGAAGAGATCGTGTTCGGCGACATTTCCACCGGGGCGCAAGACGACTTGCAGAAGGCCACCGACATCGTGCTCAGCATGGTGACCCAGTACGGTATGAGCGAGGTGCTGGGGCTGCGGACCTTCGATCGCCAACGCCGCTCACCGTTCTTCGACACGCCGGGCTTGATGACGACGAAGGACTACAGTGAAGACAAGGCCAGTAGTATCGATGCCGAGGTCGAGAAGATCCTCGAAGCCGCGCACAGCCGCGTGCGGGGCATCCTCACCGACTGGCGGCCGTTGCTGGAGCGTGTGGCGCAGCACCTCATCACCGCAGAATCGATCGATGGGGATGAGCTGCGCCGGCTGATTGCGGAGTACCGCGAACAGAGCGTGGTCCGCTCTGCCTAGTGTCGTGTCTGGCAAATCCCAGTCCCGTCGGATCGAGCCAGTCGATCGAGTGAACGTTCTGTCACCCTCTCCCAGAGGAGACTGTCGATAAATGGCCAACCGAGTGGGGACAAGACGAGAGGTTGATCTATTCGCCATGGAAGACGTCCATACCGGCTATCGCCCACACCAGCGCGACGTGATG
>JBGOUW010000187.1:0-8758 GCA_041477755.1 Binatia bacterium | reverse complement strand
GGCAGCGGCTCGCTCTGCGAGCCATCGATCAACGTGCCCGCGCGATAGCCGGCAACCATCCGGACAAGGTCGCTGGTGTTGAAGCGGTACGAGTCGAGCACTTTCGAGTTGCCGGGGGACGGGTCGCCGCGGATGATCAGCACGTCGCGCACGCCCTTCAGCGACATCTCGTGCAGATGGTAGTACACACTGCGCGCCGAGCCTTCGTCACGCGCCGTGAGGTGAATGATCAACGGCACGTGCCCCATTGCTCGCTGAATGTCTTCAACGATCGCCCACGGACTGAACTTGTAGCCGCCGCCAGTCGAATTGGTGACCGCGATCGCGTCGAGCCCGAGCGCCCGCAAGCGCCGCGCAATGCCGACGATGCGATCCATCTCGAGGTACAAGCGCGGCGGACTGATTTCCGCGGTGAAGGTCTGCTCGCCGCGCTGCGCCTTCGCCGCGACAATGCTCAGAAGCGACATGGTGGCACGGCCTACTGCCCCACTGCCTTCTGCCTACCGCTTACTGCCTACTGCCCATCTCACATGTGCTTGATGATCGCCTGGCCGAACTCAGAGCACTTCACCTTGGTGGCGCCCTCCATCAAACGATGGAAGTCGTAGGTGACGGTCTTCGCCGTGATCGCGCCTTCCACGCCCTTGATGATGAGATCCGCGACCTCGTCCCAGCCGAGGTGCCGGAACATCATCTCGCCGGAGAGAATCACCGAGCCCGGGTTGACCTGATCGAGATTGGCGTACTTGGGTGCGGTGCCGTGCGTGGCTTCAAAGATGGCATGGCCGCTGACGTAGTTGATGTTGCCCCCGGGCGCGATGCCGATGCCACCGACCTGCGCGGCGAGCGCGTCGGAGAGATAGTCGCCGTTGAGATTCAACGTCGCGATCACATCGAACTCGCGCGGCCGCGTCAGCACCTGCTGCAATGTGATGTCGGCGATCGCATCGCGGATCATCAGCTTCTTCTTCCACTGACCGGTGCCGTGTGAGTTCCACAACCGCAACGCCGCCTCGACATCGGCGCGTACTTTCGTCTGCTGGTCGGGTGTCATCAGGTCGTAGCCCGGATCGATCGCGCGCGCGTTGTCTGCGACCGAAATGTCCGCCTTGGCCTCGCGGTTACCAAGAATCCAGCTCTCGCGTTCCGTGATCACCTGTGCTCGAAACTCGCGCGTCGCCAGCGCGTACCCCCAATCACGGAAGGCGCCCTCGGTGAACTTCATGATGTTGCCCTTGTGCACCAATGTGATGCTGCGGCGCTGGTGGCGCAGCGCGTACTCGATCGCCGCGCGCACCAAGCGTTCGGTACCTTCGCGTGACACCGCCTTGATGCCGATCGCGCTGGTCGCCGGGAAGCGGATTTTCTTCACGCCCATTTCCTTCTGTAGGAACTCGATCACCTTGCGCGCTTCGGCGCTCTCTGACTGCCACTCGATACCGGCATAAATGTCTTCGGTGTTCTCACGGAAGATCACCATGTCAACCGCTTCGGGATGCTTCACCGGACTCGGCACGCCTTTGAAGTAGCGCACCGGGCGCAAGCAGACATACAGGTCGAGCAGTTGCCGCAAGGCGACGTTGAGTGAGCGGATGCCGCCGCCGATCGGGGTCGTCAGCGGGCCCTTGATGCCGACGATGAGTTCTTGAAATGCGGCGACGGTCTCGTCGGGCAACCAGTTGCCGGTGCGATTGAACGCCTTCTCGCCGGCGAGCACTTCCATCCACACGATGCGGCGCTTGCCGCCGGAGGCCTTCTGCACCGCGGCGTCGAACACCGCTTGGCTCGCGCGCCAAATGTCCGGGCCGGTACCGTCGCCTTCGATGAATGGGAGAATCGGATTGTCGGGAACCTGCAACTTGCCGTCACGCACGCGGATACGGTCGCCACCGGAAGGAAGTTTCAGTTCTGCCATTGCGCTCACACCTCAATTCCGTGTTTTCCTCCCGCCCTGGCGGCGAGAGTCTTCCTTCACTAGCGCAATCAGCCGGGAATGTCAGCGTGAGGCCGCCGCGTCTTCAGGCCGCAGCCGCAGCGTCAGGGGGTGATTCATGAGATGCACGAATACGTCGCTCCAATACTTCTCGCCGATGGCTTTGCCGACTCGCTCGACATAGTCCGGCGCCTCCGTCGCGCGAACATGCTCAAACCGGTTGCCGCCAATCTCGACGGGCAAGCTCATTCCGGTGGCATTCTTGTTCATGCGGTCAGCAGCCTTCGAGCCCAGCCGCACGTACACGTCGCTGTCAACCACAACTAGCCACACCTTGAAGCAGTATTCCCCTTCGCCGGGGTCGTTGGTGCAGAGTTTCAGCGTTTCCTCTTTCGCCCAGTCGTTCGGCGTCCATTGCGGCTGTGCCGACTGGCTTCGGTTCGCCATCAGCAACAATCCGATCATACCGATCATTGTACCGATCCTGGCAATCCGGATTCGCATCGTGCCCTCCCCGTGCCGAGCACTTAAACCACGTGCGCGTACCGGGTCAATGCTCGCCAGTGCAGTGCTCGCACATTCTCGGTTGACGACCCTCCAAATGGCAGAGATCATAGTATGGGTAGTACTGGACATGGAGGGACAAATGAGAACGGTCGTTCGCGTCTCGATTATCGCAACACTCGTGGCACTGGTGTCGGGTTCACGCGGCGTCGCCGATATCCAGGTGATCCCACCCGGCAAAGGTCTCCAGAGTGCGGTGGTCATCGACAGTGGCGTCAATGGCGTCTGCGAAACGACGGTGCCGCTGGGAACCGATGACGTGCAAGTCATCGCGGCCGGCAAGGGATTGGCCAATCAGGCCGAGATCAGATGCGGCACCAACATGACCGCAGATACCACCGCCGCCGGCGACGATGTGCAACTCGTGGCAGTCTCGGCCGGCTGCGCAAACCCGAACACGCCCGTGATCGACACCGGTGCCGATGGCGTCGCCAACACGACCGCGGCCGGCGATGACACCACCGTACTCGCCCCGGGCACCGGGCAAGCTAACGCGACGTGCGTCACGGTCGGCGGCAACGGCATCGCCAGCACCACTGCCGCGGGCGATGATGTGCAAATCCAAGCCGTCGGCACCGCCAAGGCAACGACGGCGGTGATTCGTTGCGGGCCGAACAAGGTTGTCGAAACCACCGCCAACAACGTGGCCGCGGGCGACGACGTCCAAGTCCTCGCCGTGAACGCCGCCTGCGGCAACAAGAACACCATCGTCGTCAACTCCGGACCCAACGGCATTGCTGAGACCCGCGCACAGGGACCGGATTTCTCTGTCGGCGTACTCTACCCAGTCCGCCTCTTTATGACCAAGGGCAAACCGTCCGTATCGCGCACCGTGCGCGTGGCAGTGTCGAACATTGAATTCGGTGCAAGCGCCCCGGCAACTCGCGACTACTCGTTGGCCGTTACCGACGGCTCGTGTCCCGTCGGCACGGTGACGCAGGTCGATTCCAATGCCAGCTCGCTCGTCCCCGGGCTGCAAACCACCGCGACCGTCCCCAAGGGCGGAAAGATCTACGGCAGCTTTACGGTGAAGTTTCCTGTCGACGCCGTGCTGTCGGTCACCGCCACGACGCCGTTTCGCTGCAGCGTCGATGTGGAAGCGGATGCCGTCGACACCGCTGCCTTCAACGCCGTCGATGACGGTGCCGATACCGCCAACAACACCATGGCGGTCGATATCGAGGTCGTTGATCGCAACGACCTCCCGTGACCGGACGCTTCAAGGTTCCCCTGCTAACCGGTCGCGCCAATCCGGATGCGCAATCGCGATCAGCGCCTCGGCACGCTGGCGCAGGGTCTTGCCGCGCAAGCGCGCGGCGCCGTACTCGGTAACGATGTAGTCGGCGCAGAAGCGTGGGATCGTCACTGGTGTTTGCTCGCCGAGACGCGCAACGATCTTCGAGCGCGTGCCGTCCTCGGTTGTTGACGACAGCGCGATGATCGACGCGCCGCCGCGCGAGTGCTCGGCCCCTTCGATGAAGTCCAGGCTGCCACCGACGCCGCTGACCTGCACGCCATCGATCGTCTCGCCGTTGATCTGGCCGGAGAGATCGACCTCGATCGCCGAGTTCACCGACACGAAGGGCGCGCGTTTCGCCAGCTCGGCAACGCTATGGGTGATGCTCACGGGCTGAAATTCGACTTGCTCCGACGCACCAACGAAATCGTACAGCGGACGCGTGCCGCCGGCTTCGCCGGTGATGACGTACACCCGATGCCGGCTCCTCCGGATGCATTCGAGCAGTCCGTCCGTCACGATGCCTGAAAATACGTTGGCATCGGGGATCTCATGCAATCGGCTCAGGACCGCGTCGGGAATGGCACCGACGCCGAACTGTACCCACGCGCCCGCAGGAATCACCTCGAGCACGTTCTCCACGATCTGCTCGTCGCGGGCACTCTTCGGCGCGAAGCGATACTCACCGAGCGGATGCGACGACTCCACGGCTAGATCGATCGCACTGATCGGCACGCGCGTCGGCCCGCGCGTCCACGGCATGTGCTCGTTGATTTCGGCGATCACCAGCGATGCGTTGTCGATCAGCTCACGGTAGAAGCTCAACGCGATCCAGAGGCTCACTTCGCGATGGCGGGGCTTGCTGACCTGCATCACCACGACATCGGGAACGACCGTGCCCGCACGCGCAAGCATGCGCGGCACGTCACGGTAACGCAGTGGTAGGATCTCGATGCGCCCATCCCGCACCAAGGGTCGCAGCTTGGGCGACGCTTGCCAGGTCGTGTAGCTGAAGTGCGTCCCAAGCCCGGCGTGAAGAAACGGATAGCTGCCGAACTGCAAGCCGGAGTAGAGACGCAGCGCGGTGAAGCGCTGGTGTTCCACAGCGAAGGCTTGGTAGATCGCGGTCGGTTCAACTGCACCGTGGGGGAACACCACGCGCGAACCGTCGGGGATTGCACGAATCGCCTCGCGGGCCGACACGATCTTCATGGGCGCCGGATCATAGCGGGCAATCCGACAGGCTGGAACCGGCGAGCGCCCGACGCCGAGCTTTCCCTCGCTAGCGCTTTTTGTTACCACCTTCGATTGATGAGCTGGGCAGATCTCGACCGAGTGCAGGCTGCAGCCGGCGCCACGTGTGACGACACGTTCGGCGTGCGCGTGCCACGCGCGTTCGGATCGCCACAGGGTGAGTGGCAGGCGGTCCGCCAAGCCGTCGGCATTCTCGACGCGCGGCATCGAGCTCTCATCGCCGTCACCGGCGGCGATCGCGTCAGCTTCCTCCAAGGCCAGCTCACCAATGATGTCAACCAGCTCGCGCCCGGGAACGGCACGTACGCGGCGCTGCTGACAATCCAAGGGCGAGTGGTCGCGGATTTGTACGTCTTCGTACTTGCCGACCGGGTCCTGCTCGACGTTCCGGCGATACGCAGCGACGCGGTGCGTGCAGCGCTCGAACGCTTCATCATCGCTGACGACGTAGAGCTGGCGATCGGCGGCATCGACGCGTTGCTGTCGGTCGAAGGGCCACGCGCCGCTCAGTTACTGTCCGACGTCGCCGGCGCAACGCTCGCCGATCTGCAACCGTATCAGCATCGCGAGATCGCGATCGACAGCGTCACCGTGCGTGTCGTGGCCATCGGTCAGACCGGCGAGGCGGGATTCCGCCTGCTGGGCCTTCGCACCGACGCGGCGACGTTGTGGCAACGATTGATCGCGGCGGGTGCGACACCTGTGGGGCTCCACGCGCTCAACGTGCTTCGACTCGAAGCCGGCATTCCGTGGTACGGAATCGATATGGACGAAGAGACCCTGGTGATGGAAGTTGGCCTCGACGACGCGATCAGTTTCAACAAGGGCTGTTATCTCGGCCAAGAAGTCGTCGAGCGTGTCGCCGCGCGCGGCCATGTGAATCGCAAACTCTGCGGACTCATCGGCGCGGCGTCGATCGTTCCGCCGGCAGGGACAACGCTGACGCGCGACGGCAAGGACGTCGGCCACGTCACCAGTGCGGCGGCGTCACCGGCGCTCGGGTCCATCGTTGCACTCGGCTACGTGCATCGCAGCGCGGGAGATATCGGCACCGTGTTACAAGCCTGCGTCACCGATCAGCCAATCGATTTGACCATTACAGCGCGACCGTTCTATCGGTCATGATCAGTACCACGAAGGCCACAAGAGGAGGTGACTCATGGCAAACCAACTGGGCAAACGATACCTGTGCGAGACCTGCGGCACCGAGGCCCTGTGCAACAAGCCGGGCACCGGCGCGGTCGAGTGCTGCGGGCAGGAGATGAAGATCAAGGAAGCCAAGCCGCTGCCGTCGAGCGACTAGCTCGGCGTCAGCTGTCTTTGTAGCCGCACCTTTTGGGGTGCGTCCATGAAAATGCCGACAGATCGGAGCGCAGGCTAAAGCCTGCGGCTACAAATGAGCGGACCTTCGAGCATGCCCGCGGTGCTCTATGAAACCGACGGGCCGGTGGCGATCGTCTCGCTCAACCGGCCCGCGGTGCTCAACGCGTACAACGTCACAATGCGCGATGCGTTGTTTGCCGTGCTAACGGCGGTGCGCGACGATCCGGAGATCCGGGTGATGATTCTGCGCGGCAACGGGCCGGCGTTCAGCACTGGTGGCGACGTCCGCGAGTTCGGCAGTGCACCGTCGCCCACCGTCGCGCGCGCCGTGCGCTTTCAGCGCGACGTGTGGGGCACGTTGAAGAGTCTGCCACAGATCACCATCGCCGCCGTTCACGGCTACGCCGTCGGCGGCGGTTTCGAGATGGCGCTGCTGTGCGACCTCTGCATCGCCGCCGACAACGCGCGCTTCGGCTTGCCGGAAACCGGGCTGGGAATGATTCCTGGGGTTGCCGGTACCCAAACTGCGTCGCGGTTGTTCGGACTCGGTCGCGCGCTCGACCTGGTGCTGACCGGTCGCATGCTGAGCGCGACCGAAGCGCAACACTTCGGTCTGGTGACCCGCGTCGTCCCAGTGGCCGAGCTGCAGCCCGAAGCATTGGCCCTGGCGCACAGTCTGAGTGCGATCGAACCGTCACTCGCGGCTCGCACCAAGCGCGCCGTGCACGAAGGACTCGACCAATCGCTGCGCGATGGCTTGGCGCTGGAGGCGCGGCTGAGTGTCGCCGCGGTTGACAGTCGCTGATCCGACGCGCCACTCTGAATTTCCAGACTGCCCACTGTCGACTGTGCGCACTGTCCTATTGATGGAGGCTTCGTGAACACGTCCAACTTCGTCAGCATTCCGGCGATGATGTTTCCCGAACAGGAAATCCTCGTTTACGACACTCAACGCCGCACCTACGGGGAACTCTGGGAGCGCATTCAGCGGCTGGCCAACGCCCTCGAAGGCATCGGCGTCCGCCGCGGCGATCGGATCGCCGTGCTGCAGACCAACTCCGCGCAATACGTCGAAGCCTACTTCGCCGCCGCCGCGCTCAACGCGGTATTCATTCCGGTGAACTACCGCGCCAAGCTGCCGGAGCTAGAGTACATGCTGGGTGCCGCTGAGACCAAGGTGCTGCTCGTCGGCGATCGTTACGTCGATACCGTGCGGCAGCTGCTTCCCAAGTTGCCGAGTGTCACCACCTGCATCGCCATGGAGGGCGAGCATGAAGGCTTTCGGCATATCGAGCCACTCATCGCCGAGGCCGCAGCCGAATTCGAGGAGCGCGAGACCAACGACGACGACACCACCATCTTGATGTACACCAGTGGCACCACCGCGCTCCCGAAGGGTGTGATGCTGCGCTTCAACGACTTCACTGCGTACGTCACCGCCAATGTCGAGCTGGCCGACGGCACACCACGCGGCACATCGTTGTTGTGTGTACCGCTCTACCACATCGCCGGTGCCACCAACGTGATGAGCAATCTGTTCACCGGTCGCAAACTCGTGCTGCTGCGCCAGTTCGACGCCACCGAGTGGCTGCACACGGTCCAACGCGAGCAAGTCACCCACGCCTTCGTCGTGCCGACGATGATGAAGCAGCTCATCGATCATCCCGACTTCACCAAGTGCGATCTGTCGAGCCTGCAGAATCTCTCCTACGGTGGCGCCGCCATGCCGTTCCCGGTCATCCGCCGCGCGCTCGAGATGTTCCCGAAGACCGTCGGCTTCGTCAACGCGTTCGGGCAGACCGAAACCACCTCGACATTGACCGTGCTCGGCCCCGACGATCATCGTCTCGACGGCTCACCGGCGGAAGTCGAGTTGCGCTTGAAGCGCCTGGTCTCCATCGGGCGCCCGTTGCCGGACGTTGAGGTGAAGGTGGTTGACGACGACAGCCATGATCTTCCGCCTGGCGCGGTGGGTGAGATCTGGGTGCGCACCCCACGCGTGATGAAGGGCTACGCCGCCAAGGAGGGTGCCAGCTCGCCGCTCACCGCCGACGGCTGGCTACCGACACGCGACATGGGCTGGCTCGATTCCGACGGCTACATCTTTCTGGCGGGCCGCAAGGACGACATGATCATCCGCGGCGGCGAGAACATCGCGCCCGCGGAGGTTGAGGCGGTGCTCTATTCACACCCGAGCGTTGAGGAGGCCGCCGTGATCGGTGTCCCCGACGTCGAGTGGGGTCAGAAGATCTGCGCAGTGGTGGTGGCCCGCCCCGGCGTCACGCTCACCGCCGACGACATCATCGAGTTCTGTCGCCAACGCTTGGCCAGCTTCAAGAAACCGGAGATCATCCACTTCCTACCCGAGCTACCCAAGAACCCGATGGGCAAGATTCTGAAGAAGGATCTGCGCAAACAGTTCGGCGCCGTATAATGCGGGCGTCTTC
>JBGOUW010000560.1:0-3240 GCA_041477755.1 Binatia bacterium | reverse complement strand
TGATATCGATGCCGACGTCCCAACCGTATCAATTCTACGCCAGCGAGATTTCCTACTTCTCCGGCAAGGTCCGGCCGATGTTTCGTTACAAGGGCATTCCGTCCGAAGAGATCGCGCCCACGCCGCAGGCGTATCGCGAGGTCATCATCCCTCGTACTGGTCTTGCCTTCATTCCCGTGGTGATTACCCCCGACGACGTCGCGTTGCAGGACACCAGCGAGATTCTCGACGAGCTGGAGCGGCGCTTCCCAACGCCGCCTGTGTATCCGCCGACGCCGGTGCAACGCGTGGTTGCGTACCTGATCGAAGTGTACGCCGACGAATTCGGCGTACTGCCAGCGATGCACTACCGCTGGAGTTTTCCGGAGAGCGAAGCCAAAGCCCGCGCCGATTTCGCCGCCGCCACCGGCAACCCGGCCACTGCAGGTCCATTCGCCGATCGCATGAAGGGCAGCCTACCACTGCTCGGGGTGTTGCCGGAATCAATCCCCGCGATCGAAGCTCACCTTCGCGAACTGCTCGACATCCTGTCGCGTCACTTCGAGAGCCACGACTTTCTCCTCGGCAGCCGCATGTCGCTCGCGGACTTGGCATTGATGGGCCCGATGTACGCGCACCTCTACCTCGACGCCGTACCCGGCCGCCTGCTGCGCGCGACCGCGCCGCGAGTGTGCGAATGGATCGAGCGTATGAATCACCCCGTACCGCGCAGCGGCGAGTTCGTCGCCGGCGATGCGATTCCGTCGACGCTACTGCCGTTCTTGCAACTCATTGGTCACGACGCCGTGCCGTTTCTACTCGACAACCTGCGCGCGTTTGAAAAGTGGGCCGACGCGAAGCCCGCCGACATGATCGAGCCGCCGCGCGGCGTCGGCATGCATGAGACGGCACTGCGAGGAGCGCGCTTTCAACGCTTCACCAGTCCGTACACTCTCTGGATGGTCCAGCGACCGCTCGATGCGTACCGCGCGCTAGCTGCCGCGGCGAAGCAGCAGGTCCGCACCACGCTCGCCGACACGAGCCTGCTCCCACTGCTCGACTTCGCCCCGCGCTACCGCCTCGGCAAGCGCAACTTCAAGTTGCTTTTCGAGTAGGGACCGCCTACCGCCAGCCGGTTTCACGCTCGGCAACAATACGAGACGGAACGTCACGACTCCCCGGACCGAAGCCGAAGAAGTCGCGCACTTCCTTGTTTGCTCGCCACCACGGACCGCTTGCACTTCGTTCCCCTGGGTCGAGTTCCTGCCATCCCCAGTACTGCGAATGACCTGCCCCGGAAACTTCGACCTGCTCGAAGATCGCGAAGCTAGCCAGCGAAGCCGGCCACAGTGCGTGGCCTAGCGCCGTCGGAGAGATCCCTTCACCAGCGAGGGTCTGGCCAACAGGGAATGCGGCGGCCAAGGCCATGTCGCTTCCAGAATAGAGACTCTGAAGCCGTTCGACATGGCGGGTACGGAACAGTGCGGACAAGCGACCGCCGACCTCGAGCATGTAGGTCGGAACCGCCGCTGCCATGAGAACGACCCGCCGCAATTGTACGTCGGGCGTGCCTGTCAACCGCTCGATCAACTCCAGCGTCAACCGGCACCCGAGCGAGTGCGCCACGATGTCGACCGTCTTGGGACCCCCCAGTGCCGCCGCGCGTTGCAGCGCGGTCGCCACCCGCTCCGCCGAATTCCGCGCACGCGGAACACACAACATATAAAGCAGCGCCGAGGCACGCCCCAGATTGAAGTCCCCGGGCCAATAGACTTCAACCATCGATCCGTACCCGACCGGTCTGGCATCGTTGAGATCGCCCAACATACCCTGCACGCATCGGAAGCCACGATAGGCCTCCTCGGCCTTCGCTTGCGGGTTGTTGTAGCCATGGACCAGCAACACGAGAGTTTGCGCGCGCGCAAGGCGGAACACATCCTCGTCCGTCGCCGGGCGCAGTGTTCCGCCGATGGCTTCCGTACGGAACGAGACGCTGGTTACGTCCGCCCACCAGTCCATTCAGCTAGGTTCTGCGGGTGCGCAGTCCGCTCAGCGCAGTGACGATATCCTTCGCGAACGGAGCGATGAGGCCACCGAGCATTGCGACTGCCAACAAGCTGAAGCGCGACTCGCTTCGCAGTGCGGGGGTCGTGTTCAGAAAAACGTAGAAGAACACCGCCCCAAGCGCAACCGAGACGAACTGATTGAGCCGCGCCCACCGGTACTCAATCCAATTTTGTAGGGAGTCGAGCTTGCGCGCAACGAGATGCCCAAGCCGCGCACGCGCCTGTGTCCCACTACGCGACGTAGCGAGAAATTCCGGACGTTCCTCTGCCGACGCTGGTGCTCTGGAGAGCTGCTCGGCAAAGCTGCGCCACGTGTCTGCGTCACGCGCCGGCGCGTTCTCCTTCGGGGGCGGGATTCGTGGT
Organism: Binatia bacterium; assembly: GCA_041477755.1. Taxonomy (GTDB): domain Bacteria; phylum Desulfobacterota; class Binatia; order HRBIN30; family JACQVA1; genus JACOST01. The sequence goes on along the minus strand of JBGOUW010000560.1, from coordinate 832 downwards.
TGCGGTTGGCTCGTCAGAAACTCATAGAGCGGCTTGTACATATGGGGATAGTCTAGCGCGACGTTGGCGGCCGCTTGCAGTTGCCCCATCAACTTGCCGCTCGGCTGATCGAACAAGCTTGCCGCGTTCTCTTTTCCACCCGCAGCCAGCGTCATTAACTCCTCGAAAGCTCGGTCGCTCTCCGCGAATCTCAGCCAACGTGAGATCGCGTAGCGATGAAAATGGAGGCGCGCTCTCGTTATGGCTTTCACAAACTCCAGGAACGCCATCGAGATTGTGCCGACCGCAGCCAGAAGAATGGCGTAGTCGAGCGATTGGCTCGTCCAACGATCCATTACCTGACTGATCTGATCGGTCAACTTTGTTACTGACTCGGGCTGCAGCGCACTCATGGGCATGCCCCTCCTGCCGGCAGATGATTTCAGGTCTGCTGCTATCGAACTCGGCCGTCTTGCACAAGAGAAGAATAGCGAGAGGTCTTAAGACCCGACAGCGGCGTTGCAGCGGCTGCGACTAGGAGGGGCGGCCGTCGCCATCGACTGCAGCGAGTTGTCGGCACTCACGGATCGCGCTCCGCGCACGCCGGTGGCTCTGGCGGCGCAGGATCGCGGTCATCGCCGAGGATCTTGAGGTACTCGATCACCGCCCAGCGTTCGTCGTCGCTGAGCGCGGCGCCGTAGGCGTGGCCGGCGTTGGAGTTGCCGGTCAGCCGCGTGTCTAACTTGAAGCCACCGGGGAAGCGCTCGCTCCGGAAGCCAACGTACTGGGGATCGAACTCCAAGTTGCCGGCGTAGAAAATAGTGTCGCGCTGCTCCGGTGGCAGCAGCAGTTG
>JBGOUW010000591.1:0-3017 GCA_041477755.1 Binatia bacterium | reverse complement strand
GGAAGATCCGCGCGCCAATCCTTGGCTGGTCCACTTCATCTACAAGCTGCTCCAGGGCGACGCGGACGCACTGGGCCTGCTGGCGACCAACCCGTTTCCGGATCGCCCGCCGCGCTTCATCCGCGCCGAACTCTATGAGTACGACTTCACCAAGCCTGGCGATACGTCGGGCGCGTGGTGGCAACGCCGATACGTTGGCAGCTACTTCCCGCCGCTGGCGCTCGACAACACTGCGCTGCGGCGCTTCATCGCGTCTTACGGCTGGCCCGCCGACTGATCGGTGTTCGCCAGGTAGTCCACGGCAAGATGCGCGAGCGTACGCACGCCGAGTGGCAGCGCGGTTTCATCGACGAAGAAGCGCGGCGAGTGATTCGGTGCTGCTTGATTCGGGTCGGTTCCGTTCGGCGTGACGCCGAGAAAGAAGAACATGCCGGGCACGACCTGTTGGTACTGGGCGAAGTCCTCTGCCGCCGTGATCAGCGGCGCAGTGGAGACCGCCTTCTCACCTGCGACGCGGACAAGCGTCGGTCGCATGCGTTCGGTTAGCGCGGGGTCGTTGTAGGTGACCGGGTTGCCGATCTTGATCTCGGCCTCGGCGTTGGCGCCGGCGCTCTGCGCTATGGATTCGGCGGTGCGCCGCACGCGTTCGTGAATGCTTTGCCGCACCGCGGGATCGAAGGTGCGGATCGTGCCGGTCATCTCGACGTCGTCAGGAATGATGTTGCCGCGCACGCCGCCGTGGATACTGCCGATGGTCACCACCGCCGGCGCCGTGGTGATGTCGATCTGCCGGCTGGTAATGGTCTGCAATCCGAGCACGATCTGTGATGCGACCACGATCGGATCCACGCCACGCCACGGCAGGGCGCCGTGGGTCTGACGGCCGTGGACGACGATCTGCAATCCGTCCGAGCTCGCCATCGTTGCGCCCGACCGCACAGCGATCGTTCCCAGCGGGTACGGATAAACGTGCAAGCCAAAGATCGCGTCGGGCTTCGGGTTCTCCAGCACACCCTCGCGAATCATCAAACCGGCGCCACCGTGCTCGCCTTCGGGCGCGCCCTCCTCCGCCGGCTGAAAGATGAACTTCACGGAGCCCGGCAGATCCTGCTTCATGCCTGCCAGCACTTCGGCAACGCCCAGCAGGATCGCCACGTGCGCATCGTGCCCGCACGCGTGCATGACGCCGACCTCGCGACCGTTGTAGGTCGTCCGCACCTTCGATGCGAACGGCACGTCGACTTCCTCCACGACCGGCAACGCATCCATGTCGGCGCGCAGCGCGACGGTTGGCCCTGCCTTCCCACCGCGCAGGACACCGACCACGCCGGTGTGCGCCACTCCCGTCTTCACTGCCAGGCCGAGGTGTTCGAGATGCTTGGCGACCAGCTTCGCGGTGCGCTTTTCGCGATTCGACAACTCGGGATGCTGATGAATATCGCGCCGCCAGGCGACGACTTGCGACTCGACCGCACCGGCGCGCTCGTCAATCTGGCTATCGAGCGTCTGCCCTTGGCTTGAAGCCGGGAGCAGGATGAGCAACCACAGATACCCGCCGATGAACACAAAGCGAATTGCAGTGAGCGAGCCGTGTTCACCGGCGTGCATCGGTGGTTTCCTTCTCGTCCATCCCAAGTGGCAACGTGACGCTCAGCACTCCGCCTGGGGTGAAACTTCGAATGACGCGCGGCACGCGCAAGCGCGCCTCGCCATCGTACAGCGTGCGCAATTCGGCGAAAGCGCCGTCGCCTGCCAGCGTCAGCGCGGCGACCCGGTCGAGGTACTTCGCATCATCCTCGCTGAGATCGCTGTCGACATTCGACATCATCCCCCACGCATCCCACGGCAACAGCTCGATCCGATTGAGCGCGGCCAGATCGCGCACCAGATTGCCGCGGATGAACCACAACCCGCGCATGTCGAAGATGCCGAAGCGTTGCGGATCAGCCTGTCCCGCTCGGCACTGTTGCCACGCCTTGCCGGCAACCAGAAACTGATCGCCGGGAACGTCGAGCGGATCGAACGGGAGCTTCAAGATCTGACGCTGCAACGCATCGAGCTGAGCGTCGACCATCACCCAGCGCGCCTGTGCCGCGTTCCAGTATTCGCACACCCAGTGATCTACGAACTCGCCCGCCATGAAGTACGCACCGAAGCCGCAGCGAGCACGCGCCGGCACGCCCTGATGGCGCAGCATCGCACAGAGGAGCGTCGAGAAGTGGCGGCAGTTGCCCACCAACCGTCGATCGACCGGGCGCGCCGTGTTCAACGGACTGGAGTCGAGTTCGCAAATGCGGCCCAGCATCTCGCTCGTCGATCGAAGTTGCACCTCTTGCTGCCGCTCGGGCGGCAGTGTGACACCGTAGCGCTGCGTCCAATGCACATGCAGCAAGACGCCTTGTACGACATCACGAAGCGAAGCGACGGCATCTGGCAGATCGCGAAAATGTTCCGCGAGTGGCCCCGGGTCGGTCATCACGCCCGGCTGCGCGTAGTAGGCCTGCACGTCAGTCATGGGCGAGCACCTACAGCGAACCTGCGTCGCGACGCAAGCCGCGCCATCTCACGATGCGGGCAGACACGGCTGCAGGTCTTCGTAGTTGCGGAGCGGATAGTCCTCCGCCCGCGGGACGTGTCCACCCTGATTCGCGAGCAGCCGCGCCGCGTAGGCGCGGAGGATCAGGTAGTCCGGATGCGGCGGCGCATCGACGCCGTGTTCAAAGGTAGGTGGCGGCATCGGCGTCTTCGGGCGCTGTGCGGACGGGAGCTGCCACATATCCAAGCGCACGTAGATGCGCTCGGCGCAGTGCGCCAACTTGGCGCGCACTTGCTCGGGCGTGCCGGCGAGAAAGTTCGGCGGGAGGCGGTCGTTGCTCTGATGACAGAACGCGCAATGCGAATAGAACAGAGCCAACCCGGGCTCGGCTGGCGTGTCGAAATCCGGTGGTCGTGGCACACCGTCATTGCCTTGCTCCACCCGAGCGGCCGGCATTCCGGCAGCGTCTTCGCAACACCAG
>JBGOUW010000055.1:0-14581 GCA_041477755.1 Binatia bacterium | reverse complement strand
TCGCCTTGGTGAGCCGTTACCTCACCAACTAGCTAATGGCGCGCAGGCCCATCCTCAGGTGATAGCTTGCAAGCAGAGGCCATCTTTTTCCGCGGAGGCCAAAGTCTCCGTGGTCTTATCTGGTATTAGCCCGTCTTTCGACAGGTTATCCCGGTCCCGTGGGCAGGTTACCTACGTGTTACTCACCCGTGCGCCGCTGTACTCATGAGGTTGCCCCCATTTTCCCGCACGACTTGCATGTGTTAGGCACGCCGCCAGCGTTCGTTCTGAGCCAGGATCAAACTCTCCAGTTAAAACGTCGAGGTCGGCGAAGTGAAGCCGACTTCCGAACCAATTGGTCCCCGTCACGATCTGGAACGATCCGTTTGTCACCACTGCCGCACGAGTGTCGTGGGCCTTGGTGACCGGCGCTACTACCTAGTTTTCAAAGACCGACTACCCAATGGCAGACGTGGGTGTATAGGTGAGCCGGCGGCCCAAGTCAACCCCCTTGCACCGCCCGGAAAACGATTTTCTTTACCCGGCGCGATCCAACCTGGAGAATCCACTCCTCCTTCGCCGTATCGAGTACCATTTGGACGTCTTCGACTCGCTCACCATCAACCCGGACGCCACCTTGCCGAATGCTGCGCCGGCCATCGCTCATCGACTTCGCTAGCCCACTTGCCACCAACGCACTGACCAACGACACCTCCAGCGGCGTTTCGTGCTGCCACACGAAGGTCTCTATGCTCTCCGGTAGCTCGTGGCGCTGGAATCGCTGTTCGAAATCTGCGCGTGCGACCGAGCACGCATCTCGGCCATGAAAGCGCTCCACCAAGGTAGCGGCGAGCCGCTTCTTCGCATCCATGGGGTGCACGCGGCCCTCACCGACTTCACGCCGCAAGCGGTCTGGATCGACATCAATGAGCAACTCGTGGTACCGGAACATCACGTCGTCCGACAGCGACATTACTTTTCCAAACATCACATCGGGCGGCTCGGCGATGCCAATGTAGTTGCCGAGCGACTTGCTCATCTTCTGCAGTCCGTCAGTGCCTTCAAGCAGCGGCGTGATCACCGCCACCTGCTCCGACATCCCCGCCTCCCGTTGCATGTGGCGACCGAGCAAGATGTTGAAGGTCTGATCCGTTCCACCCAATTCAACGTCCGCCCGCAACACGACCGAGTCCTGTGCCTGCATCAGCGGATACAAGAACTCGTGAACCCCGATCGGCTGCTCGCTCCTCATCCGCCGCGTGAAGTCGTCGCGCTCCAGCATCCGCGCCACAGTGTAGCGCGCACATAGCCGCATCACGTCCTGGAATGAAAACTTGGCGAACCAGTCGCCGTTGTACACGACTTCCGCGCGCGTACGATCGAGTACCTTGAACGCCTGCTCCTGAAACGTCGCGGCAGCGGTCATCACTTGCTCATGCGTCAGCTGCGGGCGCGTCGCCGACCGCCCGCTGGGATCGCCTATCATCGCCGTGTAGTCGCCGATCAGCAGCACCGCATGGTGCCCGAGATCTTGGAACTGCCGCAGCTTCCGCAACGGCACGGTGTGCCCGAGGTGAATATCAGGCGCCGTCGGATCGACGCCGAGTTTTACTCGCAGCGGCCGCCCTTCACGAAGCTTTGCTTCGAGACCCCCCTGCGGGATGATATTCGCCGTACCGCGAAGCAGAATCGCTAGTTGCTCCAAGACCGGCTTCATCGCTCGACGCGCTCCTGCAGCCGCCGTACCTTCAACGCGCGGCCCGTCGTTTCGTCGAGGTCCACAATCGCACCCTGCACCAGAACGGGCCCCGACGCGACCTCGAACCGCACTGGCATATGATTCAAAAACCGCTGAATCACCTGCTCGCGGCGCACGCCGATCACCGAATCCATTGGCCCGCACATTCCCACGTCCGTCATGTAGGCCGTGCCGCCCGGGAGTATCCGCTCATCGGCGGTCTGCACATGCGTGTGACTGCCCAACACCGCCGACGCTCGACCCGCCAGCAGCCAGCCCATCGCCGATTTCTCGGAGGTCGCCTCACCGTGCATGTCCACAATCACAATGGGTGTGTGCGCCAATAGCTCCGGCATGAGCCGCTCTGCCAACTGAAACGGACAGTCCACGCTATCCATAAACACGCGCCCAATCAGATTCACCACGGCGATGCGCTGGCCACCCGGCAACTCCCGCACCACCCAACCGCGGCCCGGCACTCCGGCGGGGAAGTTCGCCGGCCGCAACAACCGTTCTTCATGGTCGATGTACTCGACTATATCCTTGCTCCGCCAGATGTGGTTGCCCGACGTGAGTACGTCTGCTCCCGCATCGAACAACTCCTTAGCCGTGCCGGGATCGACACCCGTGCCCCCAGCGACGTTCTCACAATTTACAACAACGAACGCCAACTTCTCCGTCGTGATCAGCCGCGGCAACAGCGAGCGCACCGCGTGCCGGCCGGGCTTGCCGACTACATCGCCGAGAAACAGGATCTTCATATCCCAGCCGCACGCGCGTCGCGCTCACCGTCGGCCACTCGCATCAGCGCGCCATCTCACTGGCGCGCGTCTCCCGAATCACGGTCACTTTGATCTGCCCGGGATACGTCATTTCGCTCTCGATCTTGCGCGCGACATCGCGCGCCAGCATCGTCGCTTGCTCGTCGTTAACCGAGCGCGGCTCGACGATGATTCGAATCTCGCGGCCGGCTTGTACCGCGAAGGACTTCTCGACGCCCTTGAACGAGTTGCTGATCCGCTCAAGATCCTCCAACCGCCGCACATAACTCTCTAGCACTTCCCGCCGCGCCCCGGGGCGGGCACCGGAGAGCGCATCGGCCGCGTCAACCAGCGGGGCCAGGATCGTCTCCGCCTTCACTTCTTCATGATGCGCCGCGATCGCGTTCACGATCTTGGCCGACTCGCCGTATTTGCGCGCGATATCGGCGCCGATGATCGCGTGCGAGCCTTCGACTTCGTGTGTGAGCGCCTTGCCGATGTCGTGCAGCAACCCGGCCCGGCGCGCCTGCTTCTCGTTCAATCCCAATTCCGCCGCCATCGCGCCGGCGATGAAGGCGCACTCGATCGAGTGCATCAATACGTTCTGCGCATAGCTGTATCGATATTTGAGCATACCGATCAGCTTCACTAGTTCCGGATGTACGCCGTGCACTCCGACCTCGATCAGCGCCTTCTGCCCAGCCTCGCGCACGCTCTCTTCGACTTCCTGCTCCGCCTTCCGCACGACTTCTTCCACTCGGCCCGGATGAATACGGCCGTCCGAAATCAACCGTTCGATCGCCACGCGCGCGATCTCCCGCCGGATCGGATTGTGGCACGACACGATCACGGTTTCGGGGGTGTCATCGACGATCAGGTCGACCCCCGTCGCCGCTTCGATGGCACGGATGTTCCGACCCTCGCGGCCGATAATCCGTCCCTTCATGTCGTCGTTCGGCAAATGAACCGACGTCACCGTGCGCTCAGCGACAAACTCACCGGCCAGCCGCTCGATCGCAATGCACACGATCTTCTTCGCCTTTCGGTCAGCCTCGGCTTTGGCCTCCTCTTCGACCTGGCGGATATGTTTGGCACCCTCGTGGCGCGCTTGGTCCATCATCTGCTGGATCAACGTGCGCTTGGCTTCTTCGCGGGTTAGCCCGGCGGCCTGCTCCAATTGCGCGCGGGTCTCGTCGAGCAGCCGGGTGTACTCTGTCTCCTTATCCGTGATCGCCCGCTCGCGCTGGCGCACGGCCTGATCGCGCCGGTTGAGGTCCTGATCGCGCTTTTCGATCTGCTCCGCCCGCTTGTCGAGTACCTCCTCTTTGCTAACGAGCCGCCGCTCCGTCTGTTGAATCTCTCGTCGTGATTCTCGTGCTTCCTTCTCTGCGTCGGCCTTGGCCTGAAGAATGGTTTCCTTTGCGCGAAGATCGGCTTCCTTCCGGATCGCCTCCGCCTCAGTGCGCGCCTCCTGGAGCGCCCGTTCCGCGGAATCGCTTGCTGCTTGCCGCTGCTGCACATTCTGTCGCTGGCGGAACTGATCCAATAGCCATGCGAACACGGCTGCCAGCAATACCGTCGCAATCAACATGATCACGTAATCTGCCATGCTTGTCGCCGTCCTTTCTGGAGCTGCCTTCCACCCACAACCGAACCCCAGCGTGGCCGCTCCCAGTTTTCAAACGTCTTCGCCTTGCAGCGTACGGCACCACAGGCGAGACGGCCGATAATGTTGAGTGAGAAACAGCGTCTACCGGCGCCGTCCGGCGCCGAACGCACAACGACCCGGTGCGGGCGGTGTATACGCCCGTCGCGGTGGTCACCACGTCTGTGGAACTACGGCACGCGGATGCGCCGTGCTGAAGTGGTACCGGGGTCATTCCTCCGCACGGGGAGGCCGAACCGCCAGGCACCTCGGTGCGAGTCGCTCGTTACGTTAGGGCGTGCTGCTCGTTTGGGGGTTCAACGGTACTCATCCAGGATTTCCATTGCGGCAACGCCAAGTGTGCTGTGGTACACCTCGTCGCATGACTTCCACGACGAGGGTGATGCGGTGACGATTCGCGGCACTTGAGCATTCGTCGTATCCAGCTGCTGCCCGTAGTTCCCCCCAAAAACCCCATGCCCAACGACCCTGCACCGGGATGCCGAACTTTGCTCCCCAACGCCGTAGCCGTCGGCTAGCGAGCGTCCAGCGCGCCACGCGCGCTGTTAGGGACATTCGGCGTGATCTCCCGATCGGTCTCCTTTCTGTCAGTGCGTCAGCCCGGGATCTCCGTGAGGAGGCGCCGGGACAGACGATCGATCGTCTCTGTCAGTTCCTGATGTTCCTGCCTTAGTTTCTGATATTCGCTCGCGATATTCAATGCCGCGAGCAAGGCGACATCGATGGTCGCCACTGCCCGCCCCTCGCCCGTCATCGCGCGCATCTGGTCATCAACATACCGCGCCACCGCCCGCACATGCTCCGGCCCGTCGTCACTAGCGACGGTCAACACCTGACCCATGATCACTACGTCGACCGGTTGCTTCATGACACCGTCCGGCTCGGGTTTACCCGAGGTCGAGACCCTCGAGTCGGCCGAGGATACGCTCCAGCCGGGTTTTGAGGTCGTTGCGTTCCTGCTCGAACTGTCTGACCTGCCCCGCCAGCTGCGCGAACTGGGCCTCCTTCTCCTTCATCCGCTGCCCGAGCACGTCGCGTTCCTGCCTAATCTTCTCGTGCTGGGCCAAAAGGCGATCGATCTTCGTTTCCAGAAGTTTCAAATTCTCCAAACTCATACCCTTTACGGCTTAAAGTACCGGCTCAAAATAGGGAGGGCCGCGAGGGCAGTCAAGCAACATGCGGTCGTCGACTGCGCGCGATGCGCGCGCGGCGGCGTGTGAAGTGGTGATCGAGGAACGTAGGGGATCCGTAAAACGGACATGGGGGATTCCCTACCCTGCCGGATCGGACTCGAACAATGCGTCGGTGAACGCAGCGGCGTCGAAGGGACGCAGATCGTTGATGCCTTCGCCAAGGCCGAGATAGCGTAGCGGCAGGTTTAACTCTCTCTTCACGGCGAGCACAGCACCACCTTTAGCTGTGCCGTCGAGCTTAGTGAGGATCACGCCGGTGAGGGGTAGCGTGTCACGGAAGAGTTTGCTTTGGCTGAGCGCGTTCTGGCCGGTGCCGGCGTCGAGTACGAGGAATGACTCGTGCGGCGCGCCCGGAATCTCGCGACCGATCACGCGGACGAGCTTCTTCAGCTCCTCCATCAGGTTGACCTTCACGTGCAGGCGACCGGCGGTGTCGATGATCGCGACATCGGCGCCGCGGCTCTGCGCCGCCTTCAAGCCATCGAACACCACGGCCGCTGGGTCCGCGCCGCCCTTGTGCTTGACGATGTCACAACCAACCCGTTCCGCCCACACCTCCAACTGCTCGGTCGCGGCGGCGCGGAAGGTGTCGGCTGCCACCAGCAAGACCGATTTCCCCTCCTGCTTGTAGCGATGGGCAAGCTTGCCGATCGTCGTCGTCTTACCGACGCCGTTCACGCCAACCACCAAGATGACGAGCAACCGCGCGGCGCGTTCCACCGCCGCCCCGTCCTCCAACAGCGAACGGATTTCCACTTTGAGTGCCGACACTACCGCGTCGGCCGAATCAAGCCCGGATCGTTTGCGCAGTGAACCGATCAGACATTGCGTGGTAGCCATGCCGACGTCGGTCAGAATCAGCGCTTCTTCCAAATCGCTCAGCCACGCATCGAGCGTCCGGTCGCGCCCCAGCACGTCGCGGAGGCGTGTGCCGAACGCTTGGCGCGTCTTGCTCAGCCCCGAGCGGAACGTCGCCCACGGAGTGGTGATGATCTCTTCGCGTACTCCTGTAGGAGCGCCCGCGGGTGTTGACACCTCGACCGGCCCGCGCGAGCGGCGCCACAGCCACGCGATCAGCCCACCGACGACAAGCAAGCCGCCCGCCGTCAGACCCGCAATCAACTCAGGACCGATGGGCATGACATCCAATCACGAAGGACGCGGGCTTCACAACGTCGGAGAACTGGTTCGCCGGACCCGATCCAAAATCCTCTTCGCGTTTCGTGGTGCCGCGTAGCCGGCTCGACGCCTCACCACCCCTGCGGTGACGCTCCGGGCTAGTGCATCGTTACCGCGATCACCTTCGACAGTCCGGGCTCTTGCATCGTGATGCCGTAGAGCGTCTCGGCGCATTCCATCGTCCGCTTGTTGTGGGTGATGACGATGAACTGCGACGTGTCGCTCATCTCGCGCACCATCTGGGTGAAGCGGCCGATGTTGGCGTCGTCGAGCGGTGCGTCGACCTCGTCGAGGAAGCAGAACGGTGTCGGGTTGATGAGGAACAACGAGAAGATCAGGCTCGTCGCCACCAGCGCCTTCTCGCCGCCGGAGAGCAGGCTGACGGTTTCGAGCCGTTTACCCGGTGGGCGAACGACGATTTCGACACCGCTCTCCAGAAGATTGTGCTCGTCGGTGAGCACCAGTCTCGCCTCGCCGCCACGGAACAAGCGCGGGAAGACCACTTGGAAACGTTCATTGACCTTCGCGAACGTCTCCGCAAAGCGTGCACGCGAGGCGCGATTGAGCTGCTGGATCGTGCGTTCGAGATCCGTCAGCGAGTGCTCCAAGTCCTCCTTCTGCGTGCGGAGGAACTGCGACCGCTCTTCCAGTTCGCGCAACTCGTCGATGGCGCCCACGTTGACTTCGCCGATGCGTGCGATGCGTTCGCGCAGCGTCTGCAGCCGTTCGGCCGCACCGTCCGAGGGCATTTCCGTGTGCGCTGCCGTCTCTTGGGTCAGATCGAGGCTGTACTTCTCCTGCACGCTCGAACAGAGATGCTCACCACTGAGCCGCCGTTCCGCCAGCGCAATGTCCGTGTCACTGCGCAGTGAGCGCACCTGATCGAGCTGTTCGCGGTGAGCGTTCACCGCTCGCTCTTGCTCACCGAGCAGGCCCTGCGCAGTCTCAGCACCGCGCAGCGCGTCGTTCACCTCGGCTTCCAGGGTCACACGCTGCGCCGCTTGCTCCGCGGCGACGTCTCCCGCTGCGAGCACGGATTGTTCGAGACCAGTGCGTTCATGCGCGGTTTCCTCGTGCTCGCTGCGCAACGAGCGTTCGCGCTCGACCAGATCTTCGCGGTTGGCGACGAGCCGCTTGAGCGCCGCACCCGCCGCGTGTTGGCGCTCGCGCCGCTCGGCTACGCGCACTTTGGTAGCGGTCACGTCCGTGGCTAGGGTCTCGGCGCTATCGGTCGCCACTTCGACTTCGGCTTGTCGAGCGCGCAGCGCCTCCTCACGACCGCTGTGTTGCTCTTCGTATCCCGCAAGCGTTACGCTCAGCTGCGTCAGCTCGGTGCCCGCGTGGTGCGCCTCGTCGGCGAGCGACTCGGCTTCAAAGCGCACGACTTCGATGCGATCGGCCAAGCGTGGGCGTTCGTGCTCCAAGCGCTCGACGTCTTTCTCCGCCGCGACTAGTTCCAACGTCACGGCATGAGTATCGTGATCGATGATGGCCAACGCCGCTTCTTCCTCTGCGATGCGCGCCGACAGTGTTGCCAGTTGCGCCTCGGCTTTGCCCGCACGCGCCCCCAATACGTCCGCACGTTGCGACAACTCCGCCAACTCGCGCCGGCGCGACAGGATTTCGGCTTCGATTGGTGCCTCACTACCGCCGGTGATCACGCCGTTGGCGTCGACGACATCGCCGTCGGGCGTCACCATCGTCACGTAGCGCCCGTTCTGCTGCCAGATCGACAAAGCCGATTTGAGATCCGGGACCAGAACGACTTCACCGAGCAGCGCTTCGGCGACCTGCCGATAGCGGTCCTCGACCTGCACGAGATCGAGCAGGCGCGAGCTGTTGCCGTTCATGCCCGCGGCCCCCAGGCCGTTGAGCGGCACAGGCCGCGGCGCAACCGGGATGAAACTGCCACGGCCGGAGGCGTGCTCGCGTAGGTTGCTGACCGCCCCAGCACCATCTTCGGCACCTTCAACGATGACGTACTGCAGTCGATCACCGAGCGCGGCGGCGACGGCGCGTTCGTATTCGCGCGGAATTCCGATGACGTCGGCGACGACGCCGAGCACCCCATGCGCCGGCTGGTCTTGTGCCATGATCGAACGGACGCCCGGTTGATAGCCCTCGTAGTTGCGCTGAATCTCTTCCAGCGAGCGCAGCCGCGACTGCGTCTCGACCAGCTGCGCGCGCAAGTCGTTCACTTCCCGCTCACAACGCCGACGCTCTTCGGCGAGCGTGCGGATCTGCGCCGCGCGGTGTTCCTTCTCTCCGGCGGCAGTCTGCAGCCGCTCTTGCAAGGCCACGGCACCACGCCGGCGCGCGGCTAGTTCATGTTCGGTTGTCTCCAATTGCGTCGTCAGCGCCTGCCGATCGTCGGCGAGCCGCGCCAGCCGGCGCTGCACATCATCGCGCCGCCGCGTCACCGCGGCGATCTCGTTGCGCACCTCGGCCATGCGTGTGACCAGTGCGATCACGTGACCCTTGGCATCCTCCGCCGTGCGTTGCGCGGCCCGCTGCGCCTCACGCGCCGCCGCGAGATCTGTCTCGCGACCTTTCAGCTCGCCCTCTTCGAATAGCAGCAATTGCGCACACTCGTCGCGATCGTGTTCCGCCGCTGCCAACTCGCGCGCCAACCCCTCACTGCGGTTCTGCAGCGCGTCGCGTTCGGCGTCGAGCCGGCCCAGGCGGCGCTCGCGCTCGCGCACTTCCTGGCGCAGCATTTCGATACGCTGGCGCTGGCTCTCGCGTTCGGCGTCGAGCACCGCAAGCGCTTCGCGCCGTTGCCCGAGGTGTGCCTCGGCCGCGCTCACTGCGGCGCTCACCGCCTCGCGCGTCGATTCTAGTGCCGCCACCTCATGCTGCAATCGCTCCTGCTCGGCAACCGTCTCGCGGCGCTCCTCCTCCAAACGCACGATATCCGCTGACAGCTGTCGCCACTGGAAGCTGGTGACGGTCAGATCGAGAGCCCGCATCTCTTCTTGTAGTGCGCGATACTGCTCAGCCCGCTTCGCTTGACGATTGAGGTACTGAATCTGCCGCTCGATCTCGTGCAGGATGTCGGTGACGCGCGACAAGTTCTCGCGAGTGCGTTCCATCTTGCGCTCGGCCGCCAGCTTGCGGCTACGATAGAGCGTGGTGCCGGCGGCTTCTTCGATGAACAGCCGGCGATCTTCCGGTTTCGAGTTCACCAGCTGCTCGACGCGGCCCTGCTCGATGATCGCATAGGCCTTGCTGCCGATGCCGGTGCCGAGAAACAGTTCGGTGATGTCCTTGAGGCGACAAGCGGTCTTATTGATGAAGTATTCCGACTCCCCGGAGCGGAAGTAGCGGCGAGTCACCATGATCTCGGCCAAATCGCGGAAGTGCGCCGGCACCGTCGAGACGTCAAGATCGGGATCGAGCGGCTGAGCGGTCGCGCGGGTCTCCCCGGTGTTCTCGAACAGGATCGAGACCTCCGCCATGCCGAGGGGCGCGTGGCGCTCGTTGCCGTTGAAGATTACGTCCTCCATCGCGGTGCCGCGCAGATGCTTGGGGCTCTGCTCGCCCAGCACCCAACGAATCGCGTCGACGACGTTGGACTTGCCGCAGCCGTTCGGCCCGACAATGCCGGTAACACGCGAGGGAAAACTAAGGACCGTACGGTCCGCGAAAGATTTGAAGCCGGCTAACTCAAGCTGCTTGATCCGCATGCCATCACCACCACCCCACGTGCGAGTATTTCACAGCGTTTCACGACCCGTCAACCAGACCGCGCGGCGCTGTTTGTTGCACAATCCACTCAAGCCCACTTTGCCTCCCTCATTCTTGGAGTTCCGTATTCCAATACGAAGCATCGACCGTCGAGAGGAATGGCACCCACTCCTCGTAGTGGCGTAGGCTGAAGGTCTGCATCATGAACGGCGTCCATTCCGGCCGCCGCGGCTGGCGGCGCAGGTGCATTCGGGCCTGCTCCGGGGTGCGGCCGCCCTTGCGACGATTGCATTCGTGACACGAGCAGACGACGTTTTCCCAGCGAGATGTCCCTCCCTGCGAGCGCGGCACCACGTGGTCAAGGTTCAGTTCGGCACGTGAAAACCGATGGCCACAATATTGGCACGTGTTGCGGTCGCGCGCATAGATATTGAAGCGGCTAAACCGCACCTGACGCCGTGGCAGCCGGTCGTAAGTAACCAGCAGTATAACCCGGGGTACCCGGATGACCCGATTGACCATGCCGATCGTGTCGTCGTGGATCGACGCCGACAACGCGCTCCAACTCTCAAAGTCGAAGGTCTGGTACTGACCGTTTACCGCCTCAGCAACCCCTTGATAGAGCAGGGCAAATGCCCGGCGAACCGAGGTGATGTGGATCGGTAAGAACGATCGATTGAGAACTAGAACCTTGGTATTGAGTACGCTTGCAGTCGCCAACATTCCCCAACCATGGCACCCGCCGCCGCAAAGTTGCGCCACGCTACCCGCCAGGCGCAGAGAAGTCAACATTGTGACGCGTAGCGCCAGCAGCCAATGAAGATACCGCCTTGCGCCGTAGAGTCCTTGCCCCTATGATGCGCGCGGGTGTTGGGTTGATGGGGAGGGGGTCATGCACGCCACTGCAACCTCGGTCGATTGGTTTCACCAGGACACGGAATTACCACTGACATCCCGCCACGGATCCGCGGTGGGAGCTACTACCAACGAGCTGCGCCTCGGGCTGATGCTCGTGCGCTGACGCCTGTGCCACGCCAGATCATCATCAACTCGACCCCGCAAGAAGCCCGGGTCGCGCTGCTGGAGGACAACCGCCTGGTTGAGGTCTTCATCGAGCGCGCACGCGGGCGCGGCATTGCCGGCAACATCTATAAGGGGCGAGTCACTCGCGTGCTACCCGGCATGCAGGCCGCGTTCGTTGATATCGGCCTGGAGAAGGCTGCCTTCCTGCGCGCCGCCGACTTCTATCCGAGCACGGGCGACGAAGTGCTGACCGAGTACGACGACGAGAACGGCGGTCACCCGGCGGCGATGCCCACACCAGCGACGATGGCCGACACCGGCACCGCCGACAGTCCGCAACCTCCGCCAGCTCGGCCCGCACCGATCGAGACACTGCTCAAGAAGGGACAGGAAATTATCGTCCAAGTCGCCAATGGCCCGATCGGGAGCAAAGGGGCCCGAGTCACCTCACACATCGCGATCCCGGGCCGGCACTTGGTGTACATGCCCTTGACCAATCACGTCGGCGTGTCGCGTCGGATCGAAGACCCGGACGAGCGCGCACGCTTGAAGGCCGCGGTGGACGAACTGCGGCCGCCGACGGCCGGCTTCATCATCCGCACGGCGTGCGAGGGACTCAGTAAACGCGAGATGCAGGGCGACGTACGGTTCCTGTTACGCCTTTGGAGCCGCATCCAGAAGAAGAGCGAAGGTGCCGCGCCGCTGCTCTTGCACTACGACATGGATCTGATTTTGCGTTCGATCCGCGACCTATTCACCGCCGATGTGCAGCGCGTCGTGATCGATAGCAGCCGCGACCACTCGCGCATCATCGAATTTCTCGAAGCCGTGATGCCGCGTTTCACGGATCGCGTCGAGCAGTACAACGACCGCCAGGCGATCTTCGATCGCTTCGGTGTCGAAGCGCAGCTCAACAAGGCGCTCGAACGGCGCGTATGGCTCAAGTCGGGTGGCTACATCGTCATCGATCACACCGAAGCTCTGACCGCCATCGACGTCAATACCGGCCGCTACGTCGGCAAGACCACGCAAGAAGAGACCGTGCTGCGGACCAACCTGGAAGCCACCAAGATCATCGTCGAGCAACTGCGCCTACGCAACATCGGTGGCTTGATCATCATCGACTTCATCGACATGGAAAAAGCGGTCAATCGTAAGAAGGTCTACGATGCCCTGAGCGATGCGGTCCGCAAAGACAAAGCCCGCACCAACATTCTGCACATCTCCGATCTCGGAATCGTCGAGATGACGCGTAAGCGGCGGGGCGAGAACCTCCTACAACTCCTCGGCGAACCCTGCCTGGGTTGCGACGGCCGCGGCATGGTACGCAGCGCCGAGACGCTCGCCTACGATGTGCTACGCCGGATTCGCCGCGAGGCTGCCACCAACCCGCGGGTGGAACGTTTGGAGATCCGCGTGCCGCAGCGCGTCGCAGATTTTCTGGCGACCACGGAAGCCGCCGCAGTGCACGCTATCGAGAATGAGTTCTCCACCAAGATCGTCATCACCGGTGCCTTGGATCTGGGCGACCGGCCCTACGAGGTGACGGCCGTCGAAGCCGCCGCATGAGCCGATCGATGTTGAGTCGCCGAAACTCGCTCGCTATATTCAACCCGGTGTCGGTGTAGCCCGTTCGCCTGATTGAAGGAGGAGTAATGTCGCCCGCTTCCCCCGAATCTGCTGCCGCTGCTGCGGCACCGAAGTCTGTCGAAGAGCGCGAGACCGTCGTCATCCGCTTTGCCGGCGACTCCGGCGACGGTATGCAAGTCACCGGCGCGCAGTTCACGACAGAAACCGCGTTGGCCGGTAACGACCTGAGCACGCTGCCCGACTTTCCGGCCGAGATCCGCGCACCCGCCGGCACGCTCGCTGGCGTCAGCGGCTTCCAACTCCACTTCTCCAGTCGCGAAGTGTTCACGCCCGGTGACAGCCCCGATGTCCTGGTGGCGATGAACCCGGCCGCGCTCAAGGTGAACATCGAAGACCTCAACCCCAACGGCATCCTCATCGTCGACAAGGAAACGTTCAACGAACAAAACCTCAAGAAGGCCGAGTATCCCGGGAATCCGCTCAACGACGGTTCGTTAGCCAAATATCAGGTCTACCCGATCGACATCACCAAACTCACCACCAACGCGCTGCAGGACTTGAACCTGCCGCAGCGCACCACTGTGCGTTGCAAAAATTTCTTCGCGCTCGGGCTGACCTCGTGGTTGTTCCACCGCCCGATCGACACCACGATCAGTTTCATCGAGCAGCGTTTCAAGAAAACGCCGGTGCTCGTCGAAGCCAACGTGCGCGCGCTCAAGGCCGGATACAATTTCGGCGACACAACCGAACTGTTCCACACGTCCTATACGGTACCGCCGGCACCGATCGCTCCGGGCAAGTATCGCAACATCACTGGCAACTCCGCCGCCGCCCTTGGTTTCATCGCCGCAGCGCGCCGCGCCGGCTTGCCGATCTTCCTTGGCAGCTACCCCATCACCCCTGCCAGCGACATCATGCACGAGATGGCGACGTACAAGAATTTCGACGTGTACACCTTCCAAGCCGAGGACGAGATCGCCGGCGTCGGCGCCGCGTTGGGCGCGGCCTTCGGAGGCGCGATCGGCATCACGACTACCAGCGGTCCGGGCATGTGCCTCAAGGCCGAGACGGTCAACCTGGCAGTGTCGGTCGAGTTGCCGCTGGTGATCGCCGACATCCAGCGCGGCGGGCCCAGCACCGGGCTGCCGACCAAGACCGAGCAGGCGGATCTGCTGATGTCGTTGTACGGTCGCAACAGCGAGTCGCCCGTGCCAGTGCTGGCCGCCTGCACGCCGGCCGACTGCTTCGCGACGGTGTTCGAGTGCGTGAGGATCGCACTGAAGTATATGACCCCGGTGATCTTCCTCTCTGACGGCTACCTCGCCAACGGCGCCGAGCCGTGGCTGTTGCCCAAGGCCAGTGACTTGCCGGAGGTCCCGGTCAGTTTCCGCACCGATCCCAACGGGTACTACCCGTACCTGCGCGACGAGCAGACGCTGTCGCGACCCTGGGCGATCCCTGGCACGCCTGGCCTCGAACATCGCATCGGCGGCATCGAGAAAGAGTACCTCACCGGCAACGTCAGCTACGCGCCCATGAACCACGAACAGATGGTGCGGGTGCGGGCGCGTAAGATCGCCGGCATTGCGCGCGAGATTCCACCCACGGAAGTCCACGGACCAGCCACCGGCAAGGTCCTCGTCGTTGGCTGGGGCAGCACTTTCGGATCGATTGCCGCCGCAACCAAAGAGCTGCAGGCAGCCGGGCACGCGGTCTCACACGTCCACCTGCGCCACCTCAACCCGCTGCCGCCGGACTTGGGCGA
>JBGOUW010000215.1:0-8032 GCA_041477755.1 Binatia bacterium | reverse complement strand
AGCGATCCCGGGCGTTACGCCACTACCCACGTGCACACCCACCGACACCCCGACGAGCACGCCGACCACGACGCCGACACCCTGTGACGCGGGCTGCCCGACTGGCTTGGTGTGCGTGGAAGAGCGTTGCGTGACCCCGACGCCGACGGTGACCCCCACTTCGTGCGCCGCCAACGGCTGTGCCGCGGGGCTCGTGTGTTCAATGGACCGCTGCGTGACGCCCACGCCAACCGCGACCGCGACTTCGTGCGCTGCCCACGGTTGCCCGGGCGGCTTGGTCTGTTCGATGGATCGTTGTGTGACGCCTACACCGACGGGGAGCATCACCCCGACGCCCGTGCGAACGTGTTCGCGCACCGATCAATGTCCGGCACCGCAGGTCTGCATCGGCGGCCAGTGCATGCCGCCGGGTCTCTGCGATAGCGATGACGACTGCCCACCGGGCGACGTCTGCGACGTTGCCAACATGCGCTGCGTACCCCGTCCCTCGCCCACGGTGACGCGCACACCAACGCACGGCGGTGGCGGTGGCGGCGGCGGTTGCAGCTGTCGCGTTGATCCGCGCAGCGCGACCAGCGAACCGGAAGCCGCGCTGGCGTTTGTCTTGCCGGCCGCGCTGTGGGCGCTGCGTCGGCGCGGCGGTCTGCGCCAACGACCATTGCGGCGGCACCTGGAGCGATCACCTAGTGGCTGACGGGGACGCCCGCGATCTCGCGATCTCCTTGCATCGCATCGGCGCGGTGAAGTTTGGTGAATTCACGTTGAAGGATGGTCGGGTTTCGCCCTTCTACATTGATCTGCGCGTGCTGGTCTCGCACCCCGCGGTGCTGCGGCTCGCGGCCCGGCTAGTCGTGAAGTTGACCGCTCCGCTCCGCTTCGATCGTCTCGCCGGAATCCCCTACGCCGGCCTGCCGTTGGCAGTGGCGATGGCGTTGGAGAGCGGCCGGCCGATGATCTACGCTCGCAAGGAAGCGGCGAAGAGCTATGGAACCAAGCAGCGCGTCGAGGGCGAGTTCGCGGCCGGCGAGCGAGCGCTCGTCATTGATGACGTCATCACCAGCGGTAGCGCGAAGATCGAGGCTATCGAGGTGCTGCGGGAAGCGGGCTTGGTGGTCGAGGATGTCGCCGTCGTGGTGCAGCGCGACGCGTGGGGCGTGCGCCGGCTGAGCGAAGCCGGGCTGCGCTTACATGCGGTGTTGTCTGTCGAAGTAATGCTCAGCCATCTGCGGGAGCAAGGCGTACTCGATCCGAGTCGTCAGGCCCAGGCGCTCGAATTTATCCACCGCGCGCCCTGAGCGCGCCGCTGTACCGCCACCACATCGTTTCATGCCGAGTCGGGTTCACGCATTTCGTCATCGCGGGCTGCGCGTGCGCTACCAGCACCTGCCCGGGCCGCTGACGGCGATCGCGTTGGTGGTACGCGCCGGCGCGCGGTTTGACGGCCGCTTCCCCGGTATCGCTCACATGGCCGAGCACATGCTCTTTCAGGGCACCGACTCGCTCGATCAGCTTGCGCTCAATCGTCGCGCCGCCGAGTTGGGCGGCGAGCACAACGCCGACACCGGCTACGAGGACATCTCGCTGACGCTCGAAGTGTTCAACGAAGACGTGCCGGCCGCGCTGGCGTTGCTGACCGAACAGTTCTATCGCACGCGGGTCGACCCGGAGCGCTTGCGCAAGGAACGGCGAGTGGTGCTCGACGAACTGCGCAGTCGCGCCGATGATCCGGGTGACTATTTGCACACGAAAGGCTGGTGCCGCTTCTTTGGTGGCGCGCTGGCGCATCCGGTGGTCGGCACGTGGCAGAGTCTCCGCGAGATCAGCGCCGCCGACGTCACCGCGTTTCTGCGGCGCTGCTTCGTGCACGCCAATACGGTGCTGGCGATCGTGGGGGGAGTGCCGGTGGCCGATGCGCGCGCGGCTGTGCGCACACACTTTAGCCACGCCGACGGCCGCGCCGCACCCGCGGCGCCCGCCGTGCTCGCCGGCGGCAGCGGACGGTTGCGCCTGCGTCGACTCGGCGGAGGACAAGCGTACGTCAACAAGATGATGACCGTGGCGCCCGCGCCGCGCGAGCTGGTCGCGCTCGGCGTCGCATTGGATGTGGTTGGCGCCGATCCCGACAGCCGCTTGTTTCAAGAAATCCGTGAGCGCCTCGGCTTGGGCTATGACGTCTCGGCCACGCTCGATTGGGGACCCGACTGGGCAGTGGCGATGGTGTCGGCCACGGCGGCCCGCGGCCAGATGGATCGCTTGTTGCGAACGGTTGAAGAAACCTGCCGGCGCGCGGCGCGCGACGGCTTCGACGCCGACGAGCTGGTGCGCGCGCGCAAGAAGATTCGCTATCGCTATGCGTCACTGGCGGAGAGCCGGCTCAATCAAGCGCTGGCGCTGGCGGAAGGTGCGCTCTCCGGATTTCCCGCGCCGGCCGAGGCGGAGCGCATCGCGGCGGCGTTGAGTTCCGCCGAGATCGAAACCGCCTGGCGCCGAGTGCTGACGGGGCGAGCGCTCACGGTCGTGCTCGCGACCTGAGCGATTTACCCGCGGCGCGCGATTCGCTACACACGGATCTCGGAGGAGAGCATGGCGCAGCAGTGTTCGGCCGTTGCGGCGGATACCAAAGTCGAAACCCCGGAAGGCTCGATGACGATCAAGGCGGTGGCCGGTAACGCCATTGCCGTGATGACGCGCAGCGCGGACGGTCATCATATCTTTCGCCTGATGAAGCACGTCGAGAAGACCGCCGAGCAGCAGCCGGTGCTGAAGTTCACGCTCGAGAACGGCCGTAGCTTTCGACTGGCGCCGGAGCAGATCGTGTTCAAGGCGGGAATGATTGAAGCCCGTGCCGGTGAGCTGACCGTCGGCGATGCGTTGGAACCCGCGTTCAGCTTTCCGGCCGGCTACGTTTACCGAGACGATCAAGGCAGTGAGCGTACGTCGGCAGGCGCGGTCGCGGTGACCAAGATCGAACCCGGCGGCGCCGCCGACTTGTATCGGCTCGCGGTCAATCAGACCGGCACGTTCTTCCTCAGCGCCGGCGTGCTGTGTAAGGCTGACGGGGACTGAGTACACCCCGCCAAGCCGTCAGGACTAGACGCGACGTCGAAAGGACTCACATGAAAGCCAATGAATGCGTGTTGTACAGCGGCGGCCTCAAGGGTGCGGAAGCGGCATTCGGCGCGGCGGCGGAGAAGTACGGAGTGGAGGAAATGAACCTCACCTTCGAGGGGCATGAGATCGAGCGCACGCGCGGCGTGCGTACGCTTAGCCACGAAGAGCTGCAGCACGGCGACGTGAGCCTGGCCTACGTTTCCAAGTTGATGAACCGTCGCTATCCCGATACCGAGTACATCAAGCGCGTGCTGCAAACGATCTGGCACCAGGTGAACAACGCGCAGGAGATTTACGTAGTCGGCAAGATCCAGGATGACGACACGGTAATGGGCGGCACCGGCTGGGGTGCCGAGTTCGCCAAACTGTGCAACAAGGTACTGTTCGTCTTCGATCAGGATCGCAATCGTTGGGAGCGTTGGACCGGGTCCACCTGGCAACCGGAAGAGCCGACGATCACTCACCAGCACTTTGCCGGCACCGGCACGCGCTTCCTGCGTGACAACGGCGCCAAGGCTATCGAACAACTGTTCATCCGTTCATTCAAAA
Source organism: Binatia bacterium (assembly GCA_041477755.1). Classification (GTDB taxonomy): domain Bacteria; phylum Desulfobacterota; class Binatia; order HRBIN30; family JACQVA1; genus JACOST01. The sequence goes on along the minus strand of JBGOUW010000215.1, from coordinate 4,372 downwards.
AATGACGACATGACCACCGACGCGTTGGCGAGCACCACCGAAACGCCGACACACGGAAGCGCCGGGGTTAACGCCTCACATCGGCGAAGGCAAGGCGCTCGATCCTGCCACGACCTGGCGCACGGTCGCATCGCACCGAGGACAGGCACCTTCAGTCGGGCGCGTATCGCGAGGCTCGGCACTTCGTACGGCTGTACCGCATCACGGCTTAGCGAAGCCGTGCCGCTCTGCTCGCAGCTGCTCGCGAAACTCCGGGTGAGCGATCGCAATCAGCGCATCAACGCGCTCGCGATCAGTCAACATGCCTAGATTCGCCACGCCGTGCTCACTGACGACGTACTGCACGTGATGACGTGGTGTGCTCACGCAGGTACCTGGCGCCAACGCCGGCACGATCGTCGACACCGTCTCTCCGTTCACTCGCGCGGTAGAGTGCAGGCAGATGATGCTACGCCCATCGGTGCTGTCATGCGCCCCGATGACGAACAGCTCATGGCCCCCGACACCGGAGTACTGGCGTGCGCCGATGGTGTCCGCCATCACCTGGCCGGCCAGATCGATTGCGAGCGCACCGTTGATGCTGGTCATGCGGCGGTTCCGACGGATGATCGCCGGGTCGTTCACTTGGGCTACCGGCAGCATGCGAACCGTTTTGTTATCATCCATCCAGTCGTAAAGCGCCCGGCTACCGGCCGCGAAGGTACCCACGGACAATCCGTCATAGACTCCCTTGCGATTGGTTACCTTGCCGGCTTGGTGCAGGCGCATGATGCCATCGACGACCATCTCCGTGTGAATCCCGAAGTCGCCCTTTGGCCCGTCTGCCAGCCGCGAGGCGACGATGTTGGGCACGCCACCGATGCCGAACTGAAGGGTTGCGCCGTCCTGAATCAAGCCCTCGACGGACGCGGCGATCACATGGTCCTCTTCGGCCGCGAGCACCTCGGGTAACTCGAAAACTGGGCGGTCGGATTCGACGATGCAGTCGATCTCCGACACGTGAATGCGGTGCCCGCCAAACTCCCCGAGGCCGAAGATGCTGGGCATGGTCGAATTGACCTCGCCAATAGCAAGGCGTTGCGGGTCGCGGGCGGCCTCCAGAAAAGCGTTGAACGATGCCCCAGCGTGCAATCCGAAGCTGAGGTACCCATTGACGTCCATGGGCGCGAGGGCGGAGACGACGACGCGCGGCTTCGCCCGTAGAGCGTATCGTTCCCAACCGAGGAAGTCGGCGGGCAGATAATCGATTCGCGCACCCCCGGCCTTAAGCAGCCGTTCGATCGGTCCGTAGAAGCCGCTAATGAGACGAACGCCCGACTTTTGAATGACGGGATAGGGCTCGGTGATTAGACCGGTGAACAGCACCAAGTCTTCGTAGTCATCCCGGTCGGCGAGCGCAGAGAGAAACGCGGCGGGCTGGCCCGTCGCGATCGGTGCTGCAATGGTGTCGCGACGCTGAATCAACTTGACAGCATCCGCCAAGGAACACAGCCTCAGTCGGTAGCACTCGCCACAATCTCGCGTCTTGTCAGTCAAGACAACCGCTCTCCGATGCAAACGATCCAGGATCCCCTCGCTATGCGATGGCAGAATCGGTAGTCGGCGGCGTTCGCAGATTCGCGATAGGAAGGACTTGTATGCGCTGGGTGCGCTCTCTGCCAAAAACGCGGTGCGCGGCCCAGCCGGATCCGGCCAGCGTCAAGCACACCGCAGACGGCAACATGACCAGAAAGAGCATGGCCGTCACCGGCTCACGGCCTGACTCACCAAAGGACAACTCAACTATGCCGAAGCCTCCACCCGCGAACAGGGCGGCCAACGTCACCCATGCGACAGTCGCAACTGCCTGCCGCCAAACAACTGCAACGGCGACGAAACGATCAATGGCCAGACCGTACATGCGGTACGCGATCCGGCGGGCGACCCAATCCGTGAGGAGCAGGCTGGCAATCGTACTACTGATGAACAGTAGCAGGCGATCGAACGCGTTGACTTCGGTATCCACCCGAGTGGCAGCAAGCACGCCCCGCAGGACACCGGATATCAACACGTTGCCCAGCCCCACGCGCCACGTCAGCGCCCAGCCGACGCGAAGGTTGTTCCGGGACAAGAACCCGGCACCGAGAAGGCCGATCACGGGCACCTCGACGCGCTCTTGAGTCGGATCGATGTCGGTCACCGGTCGCTATGCCCTCGAGCCTGTTGGCACAAGTTCAAGTCTACTTGAGAGGGTGCTTGAACACCAACGGGAAGCATCGTTTGGCAGTCCCTACGGGGCCAAGCTTGCGGCTCATGGGAGTGTCTTCCCCGGCTTGCAGTATCACCTTGATTTCGCGAAACCGTTCCGATAAAGTTCCCGCCCGCGGTGGATAGCGATCAGTTCTGGTGGTCGCTGCGAAAAGGAGGCGGTGATGGAGTTGCCGAAGTGCCAGAAGTGCAGCAATGGAGTCCTAATCCCGCTGTCTGACTACGGCCAGGAAGGCGCCTCCGTGATGTTCAAGGCTTGGGTATGCATCAATCCAGACTGTGGTTTCTCGCTTCGTGTAGACAAGGGCGAAGTGAGCTACGGCAAGAAGATTGAGCACAAACACTAAGATGGCCGGTGCCCGCCGGTATACCTCCGCCGATCCGCAGTTTCTTCGAGAATTACCGCGTCGCGCCAAGACGGACTAGCGCCAGCAGCATGTCGCGGCCAATCGGTCTGTCCCGATAGGTCGCTCTTGACCTGCCCCCCCCCCTGAAACCGGTCCAGTCAAACCAAGAGTTCTCCGTGCTAACGAAGGAGAAGGAGGACTCGAATGCGCAAGAGCCGGTTCAGCGAGGAACAGATCATCAAGATCCTGAAGGAGAAGGAGGCGGGGGTGAAGCTCGCCGAGGTCTGCCGCCGCCATGGGATCAGCGAGCCGACGTACTACGCCTGGAAGGCGAAGTTCGGGGGGATGGAGGTGAACGAGGCGCGACGGCTCAAGCAGCTGGAGGACGAGAATCGTCGGTTGAAACACTTGGTGGCGGATCTCACCTTGGACAACCAAGCCCTCAAGGTGATCGTCGGAAAAAAGTACTGACGCCCCCGGTCCAGCGCCAGGCCGTGGGCGATCTGCAGCAGGAGTTGGCGATGAGTGAACGACACGCCTGTCGGGTGATCGGGTTCGCCCGGTCGAGTTACCGGCATCGCGCCGCAGTGAAGCCGGCGGACGCGGCGCGCGCGCGCTTACGCACGTTGGCGCACGAGCGTCCGCGGTTCGGCTACCGGCGCCTCCATGTGCTGCTGCAGCGCGCGGGGGTCCCCGTCAACCACAAGCGCCTGTGGCGGCTGTATCGGGAAGAAGGACTGGCGGTGCGCCGCAAACGGCGCACGCGGGCCGCCATGGGGTGTCGCGTGCTGCTGGCGCCCGTCGAGCAAGTGAACGAGCGCTGGTCGATGGATTTCGTCGGCGACAGTTTGGCCGATGGGCGCACGTTCCGCACGCTCACCATTGTCGACGACTTCTCGCGCGAGGCGCCGGCGATCGTGGTGGACCAGTCGCTGCCCGGCGAGCGCGTCGTGCGCGAACTCGAGCAGCTCGTCAGGCAGCGCGGGCTCCCGGGGATGATCGTCACGGACAACGGGCCGGAGTTCGCGGGCAAGGCGGTGGATGCGTGGGCCTCTCGCCGGGGCGTGAAGTTGCACTTCATCCGGCCCGGCAAGCCGGTGGAGAACGCCTATGTGGAGAGGTTCAACGGCAAGTTTCGCGACGAGTGTTTGAACGAGCACTGGTTCACCAGTCTCGCCCCTGCCCGCGCTGTGATCGAGGGATGGCGGCAGGACTACAACGAGGTGCGGCCGCACAGCTCGCTGGGGAACCAGACCCCGGCGGCCTTCGCGCGGCGTGCGCAGGCCGAGCGGCGGTCGCCTACGGCTCCCTTCGCTCCGCCTGTCGGAGAGGATATAAGGGTTGGACTCTCACAATGAGTGGACCAACGGCAGGGGGCAGGTCACTCTTACTTCGAACATCAGGGTTGTTGGGTCTGTAAGATGGCAACGGGCTCGATCTTGCGAACGAGCCCGTTGCGATGAGATCCGGCGGCGTCCTACTCTCCCACACGGCGACCGTGCAGTACCATCGGCGCTGGAGGGCTTAACTTCCGTGTTCGGGATGGGAACGGGTGTGACACCTCCGCCATAGCCACCGGAAACCGGAATCACTCCGACAATCACATATGGGTAACGCGGCGTAGCAAGCATCAAGAAGCGAGCGAAAATAGTGGTCAAGCCGCACGGCCAATTAGTACCGGTAAGCTCCACGCATTGCTGCGCTTCCACATCCGGCCTATCAACCTCGTCGTCTTCGAGGGGCCTTTAGGGACCTTGCGGTCCAGGGATACCTTATCT
>JBGOUW010000542.1:0-3360 GCA_041477755.1 Binatia bacterium | reverse complement strand
TGCATGGCTTCGCGGGCAATCGCCACATCGTTCTCGTTCTCGAAGGCGAAGCCGCTCAGATGCGGCGAGCGCCCCATCAGCACGACCTCGGTGACGGAGAACGGGAACTCGATGGCGGTATCTTGCGGCACCACCGCGATGGTCCGACCCAGTTCCCGTCGTGAATACTCGCTGAGGGAGCGCCCATGGATCCGGATTTCGCCGCGGTCGGGATGCAGCACACCGCTGAGCAGCCGCAGCAGCGTCGACTTCCCCGAGCCATTGGGTCCGATGACGCCCAGCATCTCGCCCGCGGCGAGGGTCAGAGACACATCGTCAATCACCGGCTCGCGGCCGTAGCTGAAGCGGAGGCCGCAGGCTTCGATCGGCTCAGCCAAACACCTTCCTCCCTTCGCGCTTCAGTAAGTAAACGAAAAATGGTCCGCCGCACAGCGCGGTGACCACACCGACGGGAATCTCCACGACGCCGAGGGCTGTGCGCGCGATCGTGTCCGCCCACACCAAAAAGGTTGCACCCGCCAGCCACGATGCGGGCAACAGCAGGCGATGATCGGCACCGAGGATCAGCCGCATGACGTGCGGTACGATCAAGCCGACGAACCCGATCATGCCGCTGACCGAGACCACCGCGCCAACCAGAAACGACGCGCCCAGAAACATCGCGCGCCGAGTGCGGTCGACGGCGACGCCGAGTTGCAGGGCCGACTCTTCACCCAGCGTCAGCACGTTGAGTTGGCGCGTGTGCAGCAGCAGCCAGACGAAGCCGACGGCAGTATACAGCCCAATCGCACCGACCAGCCGATAGCTCTGCGCCGCTAAGTTGCCCATCAGCCAATAGAGGATGCCCTGCGCCTGATAGAAGTCGGCGACCGCGTTCACGCACATGATGAGCGCACCGGCGAACGCGTTGTAGACAACACCCGCCAGCAGCAGCACGTAGGGCTGCAGTCGGCCGTGCACCAACGCTAGCCGATAGATCACGGCCATCGACACCAGTGCCCCCGCCGACGCCCCGATCGGCAGCAGCGCCGTCTCGCTGAACGCACTGCGACCCACAATGATCACCGTGATCACCGCACCCAGCGCGGCGCCCCCCGAGACACCGATCAGGTGCGGCTCGGCGAGCGGATTGCGCAGCAAGCCCTGCAGCGCGACGCCCGCGCTCGCCAACGCACCGCCAACGATCGCCGCCAACAGCACGCGCGGCAAGCGCGTCTCGAACAGGATCAGCCGATCCGTGTTGTCCGCAATGCCCGCCGTCAACGCGCGAGCGAGGTCGACGTGGACGCTGCCGATCAATGACGCCAGCACGATGGACGCGAACAGGGCGACGACCAGAATCGTGTTCACGACCACGAAGCGGCGGAAGGTGAGATACATGAGTCCAAAGTCTAAGGTCCAACGTCCAAGGTCAAGGAGCCAACATTCAGACTTTCGACCTTGGACATTGGACTTTGGGCTGGCGCGAAGCGTTCCGGCTGCACGCAACGCGCGATGGCAGCGAAGGCATCGGCGAGGCGCGGTCCCGGCCGCAACAGTTGATAGGCCTTGTAGCCGGAGACGCGATCAGCCTTCACGGCGGGGATCGTCGGGAAGGCGCGCCAAAATGCGAGCGCGGCGTCAGCACCGGGCCGCTCCTCGTTACCCATCGTGGTGTCGATGATGACCTCGGGCGCCGCGGCGATCGCGAACTCGAGACTCAGATGCGGCCAACTGCTGCCAGCCTGCGCCGCGACGTTGATCCCATGCGCCATCTCGATCAACTCGTCCTGAAACGTACCGCGGCCGACCGCGATCAACGGCGTGTGACCCACCACCATCAACACTTTGCGCGCGGGCGCATTGGCAAGACGCGTGCGCATCGCCGCCATCGTTTCCTCTATGCGCTGCACCAGCGCGCGTCCGTCGGCTTCGTGACCCAGCTCGCGCGCGATCGTCACCAGCGACTCCTCGATCTCTGCCACCGTGTTCGGATTCACTAACACGACCTTCATCCCGAGTCGGCGGAGCGACTCGACCCCGCTCTGATTGCCCGGACTCGGCACCGCAATGATCAGATCCGGCCGCTTGGCGACAATCACTTCGACATTCGGCGTGAGAAAGGTGCCGACCCGCTCGATGTGTTGGGCTTCCGCGGGATAGTCGCAGTAGACCGACACACCGACGAGTCGCTCGCCCAGACCGAGCGCAAAGATCGTCTCGGTCACCGACGGCGCCAGTGAGATGATGCGTTGGGGTTCGGCCTTAGCGGCAGTAGGCAGCAGCCAGAGGGCAGTCGGCAGCCAAGTCCGCAGCGCTAACCACCGCAATACGTTCCGACCACTCACGATTCACCACTCACGACTCACGATTCACGCCTTCAAAACGTCACGCGCCCGCCGGCGAGCACATTGATCGGCGGCGACTTGAAGCCGAGCGCTTCGTCGTAGTTGCGATCAAACAGATTCTGCACGCGCGCGAAGACACCGACCGTGCTCGTCTCGCGTCCGGGCAGCGGCATGTCGTAGCGCATCGCCAGGTCGACGCGGGTATAGGTCGGATTGGCGGTGTTGGTGAATAGCTGCGGATCGATGTCGGTGCGCTCGCCGACAAAGAGAACGTTCAGATTGGCGTTGAAGCGGTCGGCAGGCCGCAACACCTGCGCGCGATCATAGTTGAGTGTGGCGGCCATCCGGTTGTGCGGCCGCCGCAGCAGTTGCTTGCCGCCGAGGATGTTCCAGTCGAGATAGGTGTAGGTGCCGCGCAGCGACACGCCCTGGATCGGACCCGCTCCCAGCACCGTCTCTACGCCTTGCACGTCGGCGCGCCCGAGATTGCACGGCGTGAACGTCGCCCCGTTCGGAACCACCGCACCCGGACACTGCGCCAGCGATGTGAACTGGATCAAGTTTGAAGTGCGCCGCGTGAAGTAGGTCGCCTCGGCAGTCAGCCACTCGAAGCCGAAGTGTTGCGCCGCGCCGGCGTCGTACTCGCTCGAGGTTTCGGCCGCGAGATTTTGGTTGCCCGACCTTGGGAAGAACAGCTCGTTGAACGTCGGCGCACGAAAGCCTTCCGCGTAGCTGCTCTTCACGTGCGTGCTCCAGCGGTCGTGCTGCCCCCAATCTTCCACGTAGCCGACGGACCACGCCGCACTGGTCTCGTTTCCGAAGTCCTGGTTGCCGTCGGTGCGGAAGCCGCCGACGATGCTCAGGCGGTCATCGAGGAAGCGCAGTTGCTGCTGAACATAGCCGGCGTAGTTGTTGCGACTGGCGTCGAACCGATCAACCGCCCCACTGCCCGACACCGACTTCAGCGCGCCGGTCTGCTGCTTGAACTCGAATCCCACGGTGGTCACCCCCAGCGCGCCTTCGGTGTAGTCGG
>JBGOUW010000339.1:0-5644 GCA_041477755.1 Binatia bacterium | reverse complement strand
TCAACGAGCGGTCTCCCATCACGAGGGCCGCCTTGTCGGGAAATGCACGGGCGTGATGGGTAAGGCCAAGCTGTTGCGGGTTGAGTGTCATGGCTTCCTCACATGCAGCGGTCGTGACGGGCGTACCGCCCGTCGTGCAGGCAAAGACGCCTGCACCCACCAGGTCATTGAACCTTGAACCTTCACAAGCTGCCCAAACCACGTCCGTCAGCCCTCCGACTCTGCGTCTCCGCGTCCCTCCGGTGAGAGTCCTTCGGCTAGTTTCCGTAGCATTGCGAAAGAGGCATAGTAAACGCGTGAGGTACACGGACACCTTCGGTCGGCCGCTGCGCAACCTGCGGCTGTCGGTCACCGATCGATGCAACCTGCGCTGCCAGTATTGCATGCCCGAGGAGCACTACGTCTGGCTCCCGCGCGCGGACATGCTGACGTTCGAAGAGATCAGCACGTTGGTGGACTGCTTCATCGATCTCGGTGTCGACAAGGTCCGGCTCACCGGCGGTGAGCCGCTGCTACGCCGCGACCTCCCGGTGCTGGTCCGGCTGCTCGCGAGCAAGCCGGCGCTACGAGACTTGGCGCTCACCACCAACGGCATTCTCCTCGGCGATGTCGCACAGGCCTTGTGTGACGCAGGCCTGCACCGCCTCACGGTCAGTATCGATACGTTGAAGCGCGATCGCTTCATCGCGCTGACCCGCCGCGATGCGTTGCCGCAAGTGTTGGACAGCATCGAGGCGGCCAGACGGGCCGGGCTCGGCGGACTCAAGCTCGACTGCGTGGCCATTCGCGGGTTCAACGATGATGAGCTGATCGATCTCCTCGAATACAGCAAGCGCATCGGTGCCGAGCTGCGCTTCATTGAGTACATGGATGTCGGCGGTGCCACGGACTGGTCGGCCGACAAAGTCCTCTCGCGCCGAGCGATGTTGGAGCAGTTGGAACGCCACTACGGTCGCATCGAGCCGATTACCGAAGCAAGCGAGGCAAGCGCGGCGGCGCCGGCCGATCGCTTTTGCCTCGCCGACGGCACCGTGTTCGGGATCATTTCATCGACTACCGCGCCGTTTTGCAGTGCTTGCGATCGCAGCCGGCTGACGGCGGATGGCATGTGGTACCTCTGCCTCTACGCTCGCACCGGAATCGATCTCCGCGGGGCGATGCGCCGCGGGGCGCCGGCCGACGAGATCAAAGCGCTGATCGTTTCGACGTGGCAGGGGCGAAGTGACCGCGGGGCCGAGGAACGCTTGGACCTGACGCAACGGCGACCGCTCGCGCATCCCGATGAACTTTCAAAGGATCCGCATCTCGAAATGCACACGCGCGGCGGGTGACAGCGGCGCTCTCAGTCGGTGCGCTGTGTGCGCTTGATCCAGGCGGCGCGGCAACCACGGTTGCGGCAGAACCAATTTCGCTCGTCGGGGAATGCCGTCACGCAGCGTTGCGTGCCGCCCGCGAGGCGGATAACCGGGTGACGTTCGCCGCAGTGCGCACAGGTGACAAACCGCCCGCGATTCGCGGCAGGACTTTTCGCTCCCGGCCGGCGCGGCCGGAATTCGCTCACCGTGCCCATGGTGTCGTCGCGAGCATATACACCGCTCCCGGAGTCCTTGTCACGAGATTTCACGCACGCTCCGCCGGAAGGGTCAAAGCGGGGAAAGAGAATCGACGGCTGGCGGGCGTTTCCGTGGACACGGCAAGCAGGTATAGTCCGCCGCTATGCGGCGGCTGGCACTCCTTGCTTCGATCTTGCTCGCGGGCTGTAGCACGGCGTGGCAGAAACACAGCGCGGAACTTGATAGTGCGCTGCTGCAGCACGACAGCGAAGCGGCGCTGCACGAGGAGCACTGGCTGATCGACCACGCCTTCCGCGAGGCGCCCCCTGAGGCGCGCGGCAAGCACGCGGAGATGAAACGCCTGCTGACCCTGGCCGATCTGTGCGCCGAAACCGGCAACATCAACGAAGCGATCGAGACCCTCCGGCTGGCGTTACAGACCGATCCTGAGCAGCACGAGGCGATCATGCAACGCCTCGCGCGCCTGCCGCTGGCTCCCAGCGATCGACGGCACTTCGAAGCGGAGTTTCGCTGGAATCTGAAGGCGCTGCTACCGGGAACCGCCATGCCCGACGACGACCAACTCCCTTGTTGGTCGTATCGCGTGCGGCAGATTCAGGTGCGGCGCACGGAAGTGCATCAGGCGCCGGAAGGCAGCGAACGGGTCATCTCCTACAATGCGCGATCATGGGTCTACGACGCCGACAAGAACACGTGGCATGCCGATGGCGATTGGGTGCAAGACATCGGCGCGGAAAGCGAGCGCACGCAGGGGCCGCAGCGGGCGCGCTATCGCGCCATTGTCGCGGCCGACGGCGGCTTCTTCGTCGAGGAACCCGTGCCGGCGTGTCACCATCAATACTGGAAGGGGCCGTTCGATCCGGAGCGCGACCGGTTGTTCATCGCACATCACTTGCCAGGTGCGCCGGCGCCGTAAGAAAACCGCGCGCGCACTGTTTTCTCCATTGCGACCACACATACCGGCCGCTATAGTTTGTGCACGGTCGCACATTCCCTGACGTTGCGGATGCGGAAAATTTTTTGTGCTGGGATGAGGAAGGAGCCAGGGCATAGGCCCGACTGCTTCTTGCGACCCGGTACATGAATAGACAGTACAAGCATCAATTGGCGCGCGCGGGTACCACCGCCAGACTCCGGCGCATGGGCATGGAAGTACAGGAAGTCAGGCGTGCCGATGGCTACGATCTGCTCGTCAACGGTGTCGTGCGTGTTGCGCTCCGCATCGCGTTTCCCGGCCGCTATGCCCACACGGTCACCGTCGCCGGCAAACGCTACGCCTACGACTACAAGAGCTGGAACTTCAACTTCCATCGGCACGGACTCTGGAGCAAACGCTACTGCGACGTATTCGTCTGCATCGCCAAGCGCCGGCGGGCCGCGGATGAGGTCTTCGTGATTCCGGCCGCCACCATCTCCGGGCCGACCTTCAGTCTGCACGGCGCCGGCAAGCCGTACCGCGGACGTTACGCGATGTACCGGAATCGCTGGAGCATCATCGGTACCGTCGAACCACCGGGCGAAGAAACCCAACGCCATCACGTCGCGTAGCCATCGCGCCGCGCCGCATCAATAGGCGTGGAAGACGCTGGCTGGCGCCAGCACCGGCGCGAACAGCAGGATCAGCAGTCCGAGAATCAGCAGCAGCCATCCCAGCGGAGTCGGCGATTTCACCAATGCTCGCCACGTCCGTCCGTACATCATCGAGTCGTCCTCCTTCTCCTTTGCAGGGATGCAATCGCTCGCGGTTTTGCTGCGGCACGTTCGAAAGAGCGAGGGAGCGGGAAGGAGCAAAAGAGCGGAGGTAGTCCGGCCGCGGGCTACACGCGCCGACGGTTGTCGTCGGGGTAGGGATACTCCATGTTGCGGGCGGTGGCGCGGCCGATCGAATCGCCGAAGTAGCGCGTCACAACGCGCAACGCCATGTCGATGCCCGCGGAGATCCCGGCGGACGTGAGGATGTGCCCGTCTTCGACGACGTGCTGGCCGGCTTCAACCGTGACCGACGGAAAGGACTCGCGCATCCAATCGAGAGAGCGCCAGTGCGTGGTGGCGTGGCGGCCGTCGAGCAGGCCGGCTTGGCCCAGCAGCATCGCGCCGGTACACACCGAGGTCAGCGTTTCGACCACGCGGCCGCGCTCTGCAAGGAACCGCAGCAGCCGCTCATTCTTGATCTCCGCGCGCGTCCCCCAGCCGCCGGGCACTACGAGAATGTCGAGCTGCGGCGCCGTCTCAATGGTATAGTCAGGTTGCACGCGCAGGCCACCGGTGGCCACCACGGTCTCGATCGATTCCGCGATCAGTACCACTTCAAACGGCGAGCGCTCTTCGCGCCGCCGCTCCTCGGCGAGACGAGTGACGGAGAACACTTCGAACGGTCCACAGAAGTCGAGGACTTCGACGTTGGGGAAGATCAGAATGCCGGCGCGCTTGCGGGTCATCAGCCTGCTTCTGCCACGCGCCACCATACACACGCGCCGCGAGACGTGCACGCCTCACGGCACATTCGCGCTTCCAGAGTTGTGTACGGTGCCGCTACGGTCGCGCTTCGAGCACGAGATTGAACGGCGTGGCGGTGGCCCTGCGGAAGCGGGTGAAACCACCAGCAGTGATCACCTCGCGCAGTCGCGCTTCCCCAGCCTGCGCCCCTAGCGCGAGACCCACTTCCTGCGCTTTCGACGCCGGCGTACAGATGAAGCACGACGCGGAGTAGAAGATACGACCCACCGGATTGAGATTGTCTTCCACGCGATCACCGGCGAACGGTTCGACGACCATCCACGTACCGTCGCGCGCCAGCGATTTGTAAACGTGCGCTGCGGCCCCAACCGGATCGCCCATATCGTGCAGGCAATCGAAAAACGTCACGAAGTCGTAGGTACCGGGATACTCCTTCGCCACGCCGACCTCGAACGTCACGCGATCCGACACGCCCGCGTCGGCCGCGCGTTTGCGCGCCGCGTCGATCGACGCCGGATGATAGTCGAACCCAACGAACTGCGACTTGGGATACGCTTGCGCCATGATCACTGTCGAGGCCCCGTGACCGCAGCCGATGTCGGCCACCCGCGCGCCCGCCTTGAGTTTGGGCTCGACGCTGTCAAGCGCGGGAATCCACGAGCTGATCAAGTTGGCGGAATAGCCGGCGCGGAAGAATCGCTCGGTGCCATGGAACAACACAGGATCGTGCTCGTGCCAGCCGACGCCCCGGCCGGTGCGGAACGCGTCAGCAATGGTCGGCTCGTCCTTGAACAGCGAGGTAATGATGTCGAACATCCCGAGCAGGTATGCCGCGCTGGTGTCGTCAGCCAGCGCAAGGGCTTGCTCGTCGGGCAACGTGAAGCGTCCGGTTGCCGCGTTGTAGCTGACGTAACCACTCGCGGCTTGCGCGCACAACCACTCGCGCACGTAGCGTTCGTCGGTGTGCGTACGCCCGGCTAGCTCCGCAGGCGTGAGTGGTCCCGCGCCCGCCATGGCTTTGTAGAGGCCGAGTTTCTCGCCCAGCACCACCAGCGCGGCACTCAGCGCGGCGCCGGCATCAGCGACGAACTTCCCCATGAAAGCGTCGAGTTTCGCTTGATCGACTGCCATTGCACGTCCTCCCATAGAAGCGTCGGGCCTACTTGAATACCCGTGGGGGTGCGCTTGTCAACTCGCGCGACGATGCCGCTATTGGGAGGGCGCCGCGGGGCAGGTGGTGAGTGCGTAGCTGACCGCCGCGATCAATTCATCGATCGTCACATCGCCACCGTTGTCACGATCGAAGCTCGAGCAGTCTTCCAGCGCAACGAGACCAAGGTCGATGTTGACGCCTGTGATCAACTCATCCACGGTGACGTCGCCGCTGTTATCGCAATCGCCAGTACAGGAGACGGGGCAAGTCGATGGCGTCCACACCAGCGTGTACCGTCCGGTGCCCGGGCTGACGCACGCGTTCACCAGCACCGTGTAGGTGCCACTGCGCGCCGGCCTCAGCACGATGTTGCCACCGCACGAGTCAGCGATCAGCGCACCGGTCGAATCGTACATGCGCATCTCCAACAGACCGAGTCCGGCGTTTGGCGCGGTGATGG
>JBGOUW010000676.1:0-2513 GCA_041477755.1 Binatia bacterium | reverse complement strand
GCAGGTTCGTGGTGTCCGACGCCAGCGGATGGCGGCGCGACTAGCGCGGCAATCCGAGCATGCGCTGCGCGATGACGTTGCGCTGAATCTCCGAGGTGCCGCCCATGATGGTTTCGGAGCGGGAGTAGAGATAGTCACGCTCGATGGCGAGCGCATCGAGCGCGCGCGGGTCGTCGGCGACGCTGCCGTACGGGCCGAGCACCGCCATCGCGGTTTCTTGCAACCGCTGATCGGTTTCGCTGCCGAGGATTTTCTCGATCGAGCTCTCTACCCCGGGCTGACCGGTGCGGAGCAGGCGCGTCAGGCTGCGGTAGCCGACCAGCCGCAGCAGCTCGACTTCGATATGCGCCTGCGCCAATCGTTGCCGCGTGAGGGCGTCGCCGAGTCCGTTGCCGTGGTGGCGCGCGATGCGTACGAGGTGCTCGAGGCTGCGGCGGATCCTGCGCTGAAAGGTGAAGGTCCACACCGGGCCACGCTCGTGCGCGAGGATGCCCATCGCGATTTGCCAGCCGGCGCCCGGCGCGCCGACCAGCAAGTCGGCCGGCACCCGCACGTTGTCGAAGAATACTTCGGAGAACTCCGCGTCGCCGGTGGCTTGCTTGAGTGGACGCACGCTGATGCCGGGGGTCTTCATGTCGACCAGCAACAGGCTGATGCCCTTGTGCTTCGGCTGATCCAACTCGGTTCGGCACAGCAGGAAGCACCAGTCGGCGATGTCGGCGTGACTGGTCCACACCTTCTGGCCATTGACGACGAACTGGTCGCCATCGCGTTCGCCGCGCGTCCGCAAGCCGGCGAGGTCGGACCCGGCGCCCGGCTCCGAGAAGCCCTGACACCAGAGATCGTCGGCGGCGAGCAAGGGGTGAATGAAGCGGCGCTGCTGCGCGTCGGTGCCGTGCTTGAGCAACGCCGAGCCGATGAGATCGACGGCTCCACTGCTGGCGATCGGGCGCGGCGCGCCGATGCGATCGAGTTCCTCCTCGAACAACCACCGTTCGATGACGGTGGCGCCACGCCCGCCGTGGTCGCGCGGCCAAGAGATCGCGGCCCAGCCGCCGTCGAACAGTTTGTGCTGCCACTCGCGCGCGATCGTCAGCCACAGCGGGTCCTCCGCGCGCGTCCACGCGTGGTCGCGGCGCCACGCGGTCGGCACGTTGGCTTCCAGCCACGCACGCGCTTCGGCGGCGAAGGCCAGGTCTTTCTCGGCGAAGGAAAAGTCCATGACGGGATGCCTCGATGAGTTTCGCAAACGTTGGGGCCGCCATTTGCGCGAACGAACATTTGTTTGTCAAGCGGGTGGCCCCTCGATGCGCAACCTTGGCAGACGACCCGTTCCCTGTAGGGGCGACGCATGCGTCGCCCGCGAATTGACGTGTTCACTGCGGAAAAGACGGAGGGCGATGCATGCATCGCCCCTACGCTTCAGAGAAGATCGCATGTGACTGACATTTGCGAGACACGACACTAGCCTCGGTTCCGCCGGCTCACCCGCCTTGACCCACCGCGGAGCGGTTCCTATAAGGTCGCGACTCGATATGGCCGACACCTACACTGGACCCGTTCCGAAACCCACGCCGGAAACTAAACCGTTTTGGGATGCGACCAAGCAACATACGCTAAAGATCCAGCGCTGCGATGACTGCGCTCAGCACTACTTCTATCCACGTCCGCTGTGCCCGCACTGCCTGTCGCGCAACGTCGTGTGGGTCGCGGTGAGCGGTCGCGGCAAACTCCACAGTTTCGTCATCAATCATCGTGCGCCACGTGGCTTTCCGGCCGCCGGCCCGTTCATCATCGGCATCGTCGAGCTCGACGAAGGTGTGAAGATGATGAGCAACATCGTCGGCATCGAGCCAGACCCGAAGCTGCTGCGCTGCGACATGCCGGTCGAGGTTGTTTTCGAGGACATCACTGACGAGATCACGCTGCCCAAGTTCAAGCCGGTGATTCGATGAGCGCCGACATCACGAAGTTGCGCGGCCGGGTCGCCATCGTCGGCGCTGCGGAGTCGGATGAACTCGGGCGGCTGCCGCACAAGTCGTCGCTGCAGCTTCATATGGAGGCGACTGCCAACGCACTCGCCGACGCGGGCTTGAGGAAGAGCGACATCGACGCGGTGTTCACCTCCGGGCGCAACATGGCCAATGATGTGCCCGAGTATCTGGGCATCCGCCCGCGCTTCATCGGCGGTACCCAGGTTGGCGGTTGCTCGTTCATCCTTCACGTCGAACACGCGATGGCGGCGATCAACGCGGGGCTGTGCGAGGTGGCGCTGATCACGCACGGCGAGAGCGGGTACTCGCGCATCGCCATGCCGGCACCACGCTGGGGCGATGACTCGACCAACAATCAGTTCGAACTGCCGTACGGCACCTCGGGCCCCGCGAGCGGCTACGGGTTTCTCGCCACCCGCCACATGCACACCTACGGCACCACTAGCGCGCAACTCGCCGAAGTGGCGGTGGCGACCCGCAAATGGGCGGCGCTGAATCCCAAGGCGTTTGCGCGCGATC
>JBGOUW010000195.1:0-8612 GCA_041477755.1 Binatia bacterium | reverse complement strand
GTTTGAGGTCGGCGATTTCGTTGAGGATGCGTTCGGTGTTCGGCGTGAAAGGATAGGCGTGCGCGAACGGCCCGGCCTCGTCTTGGACGAGACCGCGGCGGCTCCGCTCGACCACATCTGATGTGGTGGTCGGTTCAACGTCGCCGCTGTGCGTGAAGAGATCCGAGCACAGCAACGTGCCGGTGGTCTCCTCGAACAGCAGCGACGCTTCCCAACAGTGCGGCACGTGCGGCGTCTTGAGAAAACGAAAACGCTTTCGCCCAGTCGTAAAAGTCTCGTGATGCTCCATGGCTCGTGCGGGCCGGATCGCGAAGTCGTTGACGCTGACGAGCGCGCCTACCAAGGTGCATACCGCTTGCGCCTGCGGCGCGAGCGCGAGCCACTCGTTGAGCGCACCGCACTCGTCCGCTTCGAAGTGGCTGAAGCCGATCCAGCGCAATCGCGCGGGGTCGATCAGTGACGCGACGCCGTCGCGCACGATCGGAAACATCCCCTTCATGCCGGTGTGGAACAGCAACGGCTCATCGTCGCGCACGAGGAATTGGTTGAACTGCAAATTGAACTCCGGGACGAACGTGGAGATGCGGAAGACATCCGGCGCGATCTCAGTGACGTGTGGCATGTACAATCTCAATTCGAAGATGGAGGGAAACCGCCGATGGACGCCGATGCACGCCGATACGGAATTCGAATCGGCTTATGGGTTCTGATTGGCGGACATCGGCGTGCATCGGCGGTTCCATCCTACGTTCGCTATTTGCGGTCTGGCAGCAAGCAGGAGTGAATGCTCGACTCGCCGGGCACTTCGCCGGCGAGCATTTGGATTGCCCGCTCGGCGTCTTCAAGTGCGAAGTCGTGGGTGTGCATCTTCGCCACCGGGATGCGGCCCGATTCGATCAGCCGAATCGCGGATCGATACGACTTGCTGGTGACGCCAAACGCGCCCTTGATCGTGATCTCTTTGGCGACGATCAAGTCGCTGATGAAATCGGGCACGGGTTTGAAGCCTTTGACCCCGGCGAGCACGATGCGCGCGCTCATCGCGGCGTAGTACAGCGCTTCGGCTACCGGCTCCGGCGCGTACGCGGAGACCTCGACAATCACGTCAGCGCCGTGGCCGTTAGTCAGCTCGCGCAGGCGCCGGCGCGCGTCCTCGGCTTCGATGTCGATGGTGTGATCGGCGCCGAGTTCTCTCGCCAGCGCGAGCTTCGCGGCGTCACGCCCGAGGCCGGTGACGATGATCAAGTCCACGCCGGCGGCCCGCGCGGCGATCACGCTCGCCAGACCGCGTTGCCCGGGGCCGAGGATCAGCACGATGTCGCCCGGACCGGCATCGGGAATCTCCACCGCCCAACGAAAACCGGCACCGAGCGGGTTGAACATGACGGCGATGCTAGCAGGAGTATCCTTGCGCATGGGATGCACGAGCGAGTGCGGGTCGAGGTACATGTAGTCGGCGTACGCACCCCACAACCCCGGTGGATGCGACAGCGGCACATACGAGTAGCCGAACATGCCTCCACCGCGTCCCCGGCAGACTTGATAGCGGCCGTCGATGCACGCGCGACAGTGCCCGCACGGGATGAGCACTTCGACCGCGACTCGATCGCCGGCGTTGACGCCCCAGCGTTTGGCGGCGCGGTCGCCGATCTGTTCGATGATGCCGAGCGGTTCGTGGCCCGGAATCAACGGCCACCGCGCCGGCAGCGTGCCGGTGTACTGCTCGACGTCGCTGCCACAGATGCCACAGGCCTCGACGCGCAACAGCGCGCTGTCGTCGTCGATGGCGGGAATCGGCAGCTCGCGCAGTTCGAGTTGCCGTGGACCGGTTTGCACGATGGCGCGGGTCGTCGCTGGCATGGTCTCTTTCTCCGGCGCTCCCGTCGAAGGAATCGATTCAGCCCTAGCGGAACCGAAAGTTTGTTGTCAATGCGAAGCAGCACGGGCAGTTTGCTGACGGAGCGGACGGGGCGACCTTCGAAAGCCCCGCTGGTCCGTTCACCGCGGCCGTGCTAGCCACTGCCTCGGTAGGTGAAGAGAAAGAGTTGCGAGAAAGTTGAATGATGTCCGAACCCGTCACTCATCCCGACGTTCCGCGTCACGACGTGCCCCGCGGCGGGCGCAGCGGTTTTACCCTCATCGATGGCCGGCAGGTTCACTATCTCGAATGGGGACCGGCCGGGACACCGGCGGTGTTGGCTCTGCACGGCGGCGGACAGACGGCGTACATGTACGAAGAACTCGGCGCTGCGCTGTGCGACCGCTATCATGTGTTGGCGCCCGATTTACCCGATCACGGTGACTCCGACCCGATGCCCGAGACCGGCCGCCACGCAATTGCGGCGACGCTTCCCGGGCTGTGCGTGCATTTCGGACTGCGACGCTTCGCCATGATCGGGGCGTCGCTCGGCGGGATCGTCTCGATCACGTACGCTGCCGTGCACCCAGACAACGTCAGTGCCATTGTGCTGATCGACGTTGGGCACAAGCTTGAAGAGCAGGGCGTGATGAAGATCATGGAATTCATGCGCGCGCACGAATCGTTCGCTTCGCTCGCCGAAGCTGCGGCGGAGATCGCGCCGTACTTGCCCCATCGCAAGGCGGTGCGTCCCGAGCGTCTGAGCCGCAACCTGCGCCAGCGCATCGACGGCCGCTGGGTATGGAAGCACGGCTACAACCGCCGCCTGCGTGCGGAAGGGGATCAAGCCGGCCGCAACTGGAGCCACGTGATCGACGGACTCGACGCCGACTGCGCAAAGCTGCGCTGCCCCGTGCTAATCCTGCGCGGCTCCGCCAGCGACGTGCTGTCGCGCGAAGGCGCGGAAGAAGTCGCCGCGTTGATCCCCAACGCGCGCTTGGCGACGGTTCACAACGCCGGCCACCTCGCCGCCGGCGACAATCCGGAGTCGACGGTGAGTTTGGTGTCGGCGTTTCTGGCCACGGTGGCGTGGTAGGTAGCTGACGACGCGCCGTCCATCGCACCAATCCCTCGCTGTAGATGCTCAGGTTGCCCGATCTTCTTCTCTTGCCGGGCATCCGACTCCAACGGTGAACACACGTAGGGCCTTCCTGGTATCTTCGCAGAGGCCATCAGTTGATCGCGCCAGCGCATCTTCGCGTGACCGGGCTGCTGCGGACTCGTAGGCTCATCGGGCGTGGCCGACTCACAAGGACGCAACCCATTGCCCGGCTCCGAGGCTGGAGAGAGGAGCGCGAGGAGAGAACCAGGCCGCTGGTGCTCTCCTCGTAGGGCGCAGGGGCGAAGCCCCGCAACGGACGGTTGCGAGACTTGCGCACTCAGCCTCATAGGATCTGGGCGGAGCGAGAGAAAACCGACGGCGCGGTTTTCTCTCGCGCTCTCTTTCGCGCCCGCTGCGCTCGGCTATAGGCGCTGCTTCCCGAGTCGGCCTCACGCTGAGATCACAAGTAAACGCGAACGGGCTGCGATGCCAATGATGCGCTGCTGAGTGCACTCGGCGGCCTCTGCGCTTCGTGAAAGATCGCGGTCTCTCCACCGAGAGAATGTGGACGTGATGCCCCGCCTTTGCGCGAGTCGCCAGTTCCAGCTAGGCAGGCATCGCCATGGCTGCGGTCAGCGTCGAACCTCGCGATTCGTTTCTCCGAATCCGCTTCGCCGACGGCACACACGCCGACTTCCACTATTTCTGGCTCCGCCATAACTGTGATTGCTGCCGCCATCCGCAAACCGGCGAACGCATCATCTGCTCGTCGAACGTGCCGATGGCGATTCGACCGGAATTTGTTGCGCTGAACACCGACGCGACCGCGGTCACTGTGCGCTGGAACGATCCCGACGGACATCGCAGTTCGTTCGCGCTGCCATGGCTGCGTACGCACGCCTATGCATTGAACCGCGACGACGTGCTCCCGCCGCCGAGCGATCTCAACGCGATCGAGGTCGACTTCGCGGCGCTTGGCGCGGCGGCGCTCGATCGCTGTGATGATGGGGTGCGACGTTTCGGTGCGATCGTCGTGCGCGGCCGCGGCAGCGATACCGAAGCGATCATCGATGACTTCGCGCAACGCGGACTGCAGGTGATCGGCACGCACTTCGGCCGCATCGAGGATTTGCGTACGGACAACACTACGAATGACAACACCGACCAACTCGGCTACACCGACGCCCCGGTTGATCTCCATACCGATCAGCCGTTCCTCGACCAACCCCCGCGCTACCAGATGCTGCACTGCATGCAGCCGGCCGAGAGCGGCGGCGAGAACGTCGTCGTCGATGCCTGGCAGGCAGCGCGGCACCTGCGCAGTGTCGATGCCCATGCCTTCGAGTTGTTGACGCGCATCGGCGTGCGCTTCCATCGCCAGCAGAAGAAGTTCGAGCGGCTGGTGGTCTCGCCAGTCATCGAGATCGAAGGCGAGACGATCGTGCGTATCCGGTCGAGCTACTTCACCATGGCGCCGCATCGGGTGCCGTTCGAACAGATGGAACAGTGGTACCGCGCCTACAACCGCTTCGCGGAGATAGTGAACGACCGGCGCCACCAGTATCGCTTTCTGCTGCGGGCCGGCGACTTCCTGCTCTACGACAACTACCGGATGCTGCACGCCCGCACCGGTTTCACCGGCGCGCGCTGGCTGCGCGGCGTATATTTCAATCAAGGGTAGCGGCCCACGAGTGTCGTGTCTCGCAAATCGCGGTATCGTCGGATCGCGCAAGTCGATCGAGTGAGCGTTCCGTCACCCTCTCCCTCTGGGAGAGGGAACCGGAGGTTAGATTTTCTCGCTGACGGCGTCCTCACGCATCGACGGCGCCGGGCGCTTCTCGATCGGTACGAACGCGCGCGGGCCTTCGCCCAGGTAGATCTGGCGTGGGCGAGCGATCGATTGTTCGGGGTCGCGCACCAGCTCGGCCCAGTGCGCCATCCACCCCGCTGTGCGCGCGATAGCGAACAGGACAGGGAACATGGTGATGGGGAGTCCCATCGCTTGGTAAACCAGCCCGGAGAAGAATTCGAGGTTGGGATACAGCCGGCGCGAGATGAAGTAGTCGTCCTGCAGGGCGAGGCGCTCCAGTTCGAGCGCGACGTCGATCAGTGGACTCTTGCGGGTCGAAAGCGCGACCTCGACCGCCAGTTGCTTGGCGATCTTGGCGCGCGGATCGTAGCAGCGATAGACCGGGTGGCCGAAGCCGAACAACTGGCGGCCGTCCTTCACTTGCTTGATGAATGCGGGCACGTTCGCGACTGAGCCGATTTCTTCGAGCAGCGCGATCACCCGCTCGCTGGCGCCGCCGTAGCGTGGGCCGTAGAGCGCCGCCACGCCGGCGGCCACGGCGGAAAAGGGATCGGCTTGTGAGCTCGCCACACAGCGCAGCGCGTTGGTCGAGGTCGCCACTTCGTGGTCCGCATGCAGGATAAACATCACATCGAGCGCGTGCTCGAACACGGGATCGGGCTGGTACTGCAGCTCGGTCATGCGGAACAGCATCGACAGAAAGTTCCCTGTGTAGCTCAAGTCGTTGTCGGGATAGATGTACGGCAGACCGCGCGTGCGGCGATAGGCGAAGGCCGCCAAGGTCGGCAGCTTGCCGATGAGGCGGCGGGTTTGCAGCCGGCGCGACTCGAGATCGACGACGTTCTTCGCGTCGGGATAGAAGGTCGACAGCGCGCCGACCGTGCCGACCAGTACGCCGAGCGGCTCGGCGTCGTAGCGAAAGCCGTCCATGAACTTCTTGACGTTCTCGTGCACCATCGAGTGGACGGTGATGTTCTGCTTCCACATCGCGAAGTGT
Organism: Binatia bacterium; assembly: GCA_041477755.1. Classification (GTDB taxonomy): domain Bacteria; phylum Desulfobacterota; class Binatia; order HRBIN30; family JACQVA1; genus JACOST01. The sequence continues at coordinate 2,845 of JBGOUW010000195.1, read as the reverse complement.
CGCGTGTCGGGCAACTCGCCTTTGACGATGAGGTAGGCCGTTTCGAGAAAGTTGCTGCGCGCCGCGAGGTCTTCGATGGCGTAGCCGCGGTAGTGCAGCGTACCCTTCTCGCCGTCGATGGAACTGATGCGGCTCTTGCACGGGGCCGTGTTGGTGAACGCGGGATCGTACGAGACGAGGCCCGGGTCATCTGTGGAAACCTTGATGGCGGACAAGTCGGTCGCCCGGATCGCGCCGTGCTCGATCCGGAGTTCGTACTGCTTGCCGGTCCGCTGATCGGTGACGGTGAGCACATCGCGCGCCATAATGCGTCCTCGCTTTCGCCTGGGCCGTGTTGCTCGTTGGTTAGCAGGATACGCGAAAAACGCTAGACCCCCACCGTGGGGACTGAGGGCCCCCCCATTTGCGTTCAGTCAGCGCGTGCGACTCGATACCTTGCGACGCGCACTCCGGCGCTGTAATCAACGGCACTGTATGGAAGCGCATGCTGCCGCGGATACCACTACCGAACTCGAACCCAATGATGGGCGGCGCGACCGCGCGCGCGCGATCACCGAGTTGGCCGAGCGTTTGCCGGGACCACTGCTGCCGTTGGCGCGCCTGGTCTACAACTACCGCTGGGCGTGGATGGTCGGCGGCGCCTCGCTGTTCCATGACATCGATCCCGCTGGCTGGCGTCACAGCGGGTGCAACCCGCGCGCCGTGCTCGAAGCCGCGCCACCGCGTCGCTTGCAGGAGTTGGCGCGCGACGCCGGATTCGTCGAGCAGGTCGAACACTTCGCCGCGCGAGTCGACGCCGACTTGCAGCGACCCGATGCCGATTTCGGGGTCGCAAGCGCGCACCCGATCGCGTACTTCTGCTCCGAATTCGGCGTTCACTGCTCGCTGCCGCTCTACGGCGGCGGTCTCGGCGTACTCGCGGGCGATATGCTCAAGGCGGCCTCGGATCTCGCGCTGCCGATGATCGGCATAGGCTTGCTCTACCGCGAAGGGTATTTTCATCAGCGACTCGATACGCAGGGCTGGCAGCACGAGTACTGGACCCCCACCGATTTCGCGCGCCTCCCCGCGGTGCTCGTCACCGGGCCGGATCAAGAACCGTTGACCGTCGAAGTGACAATTCGCGATCGCCGGGTCCGCGTACAGATCTGGCGCGTCGATGCCGGGCGCACGCGATTGTACTTGCTCGATACCGACCGTGAGGACAACCACGTTATCGATCGCTGGATCACCTCACGCCTCTACATCGGCGACCGCTGCACCCGCTTGGCACAGTACGCCGTACTCGGCATCGGCGGCGTGCGCGCGCTCGCCGCGATGGGGATTCAGCCATCGTTGGTTCATCTCAACGAGGGACACGCAGCGTTCGGCAGCTTTGAGCGCTTGCGGCGATCGCTGGCTGCTGGGCGGCCGTTTGGCGAAGCGCTCGCTGCCGTCCGGCGTGAGACCGTCTTCACTACGCACACGCCTGTCGCCGCTGGGAATGAGGGATACAGTCGCGATGAGTTGGAGCCGGTGCTGGGTGACTTCATCGACCAGCTCGGTGTGCCGCGCACCACGTTCTACGATCTGGGGCGTTTGTCCCCAGGCAACGAGAGCGAGCCGGCCAGTATCACGCCGCTGGCACTACGGACCAGCCGCGCCTCCAACGGCGTGTCGCGCCGTCACGGCGAAGTGGCGCGCAGCATGTGGCAGCCGCTGTGGCCGGATCGGTCGGTCGAGGGGGTGCCGATCGGCCATGTCACCAACGGCGTGCACGTCAGCACGTGGATGGCGGGGCCGATGCAAGAGCTGCTCGATCGTCACCTGGGAGAGGAGTGGCGGCGGTCCGCACCCGACGCCTCGCTGTGGGAGCGCGTCGCCGCGATTCCGGACGACGAGCTGTGGGCGGTGCGCTGCGCCTTGCGCGAGCGGTTGGTGGACTACGTGCGCGAGCAATCGGTGCGCGACCGGCTCAGCCGTGGCGAGCCGTCGGATTACGTCGAGGCGGCGGCGCGGGTGTTCGATCCCGCCGTGCTGACGGTCGGATTCGCGCGCCGCGTGGTGGCGTACAAGCGCCTCTACCTGCTCGCGCGTCTACCCGACAACGGGCTGCTGCATCTGCTCGCCGATCGCCCGACGCCACTGCAGGTGGTGCTGGCCGGCAAGGCGCATCCGCAGGATCAGGAAGCGAAGGAAGCCTTGCGCGGACGCTTCGAGTTGAAGCACGCGCCGCTGGTGTCGAGCCGTGTGGTGTTTCTCGAAGACTACGATCTCCACATGGCGCCGCGCATCGTGGCGGGTGTCGACGTGTGGCTGAATCTCCCGCGCCCCCCGCTCGAAGCCAGCGGCACCAGCGGGATGAAGGTCGCCATGAACGGGGGGTTGAACCTCAGCGTGCTCGACGGCTGGTGGGCGGAGGCCTACGACGGCGAGAACGGCTGGGCGATCGCGACGCCGGATGCCGATCCACACACGCAAGACGAGCACGATGCGCGGGCGCTCTTCGAGCTGCTCGAGCACCAAGTCCTGCCGCTCTTCTACACCCGCGATGCCGACGGCATCCCGCGCGGTTGGCTGCAGCGCGTGAAGGCGGCGATGCGGTCGCTCATTCCGCGCTTCACCGCCGAGCGCATGCTGCGCGAGTACGTGACGACGATGTACGTCAACGGCCCGCCGTGAGTTCCGCGAGCTGATGTGGCCACGGGACCGTAGTCGATCGCGCGCGCAATCTGGCGCGCCTGCTGCAAACCTGGCCGCCGTGAACTCCGGCTGCCCTGCCTCCACAGTCGAGGGCGCCTTCGCTTAGTCGGCCAAACCGGTTGTTCTGGGCGTGCCTGATGACAGTCAGGCAGCGACTTCGTAC